>JALSIO010000481.1 GCA_026989995.1 Myxococcales bacterium | reverse complement strand
TGGAGGAGACGGTGGCCTGGGCGCGCGAGCGGGTGGTCCTCGGGGTGCCGCTGGCCTCGCACCAGGCGGTCTCCTTCTCCCTCGCCGAAGCCGCCACCGAACTCGAGTTCGCGCGCTGGCAGTGCTGCCGGGTGCCCTGGCAGCGCCAGCGGGGCCTTCCGTGCCGGGGGCTCGGCGCGATGTCAAGGCCCGCGCGCCCCGGTGCGCCGCCGAAGCCATCCACCGCTGCCTCCTCCTCCACGGCCGCCGTGGCTGCAGCCGCGAGCTGCCCTTCGAGCAGCGCCTTCGGGACGTGGTCGGCCGGCGGATCGGCGATGGTTCCGAGGAAGTCATGAAGCTCCTCGTGGTCCGTGAGCTCTTCGGCGGCCGGAGCGCCGGCGCGGCCTAAGCGGGCCGGCCCCTGGAGGAGGCCCGCGGCCGCCGGGGGAGCTCGGCGAGATGGGCCCGGAGCAGGTCGGCCTCGATGGGCGCGCGGGCGAGACGAAGGGCGGCCCGCAGCCGGACCGTGTGGAAGAGGGCGCCCGCCGTGGCGAAGCCGGCGGCCACGATGAGGAGCACCGCTCCGAACCCGGGATCGCGGGAGAGATCGGCACTCGCCTCCCAGGCGAGCACACCGGCGGCCAGGGCGCTGGCCGCGGCCGCTGCGGTGGCCGCGGCCGTGCAGCGGACGGCGGTTGCCGGTCCGCGGCGCAGCACCCGCACGAGTTCGCGCGGGGAGAAGTGGTCCAGGAACCAGCTCGTCTCCTCGGGAACCCCGCGCGAGGAAGGTGGCGGCAGGATCTGGCCGGTGAGGGGATCTTCCGCCGTTTCTCCCCGGGCGTGGGCGGCGATCCCCGCACGGATCCGCGCGTGCACGGCCTCGCTGATCGGGTAGAGCAGGGCGATGGCGAAGCCGATCACCCCGGTGGCGAAGGGTGCGAGGCCGAAGATGGCGCGGATCGCGAAGCGCACCGTCTCGCTCTGCTCGACGTTCGGCACGTAGCCCGCTGCGGCGAGCACGGCGAGCGGGAGCGACATGCTCGGGATCACCAGGAACTTGGTCATGAAGCTCCAGAGGGCGTTGTACTGTGCCTCCCGCCGGCGCCCGGTGTGGAGCTCGTCGTAGTCGATCACATCGGCCTGCATCGAGGGCCCGATGGTCATCCCGGCGGCGAAGGCGCTCCCGGCGAAGACCAGGATCAGCGCGGTCTCGAGCATCTCGCCGCGCCCCACCGTGAACAGCAGGAGCGAGCCGAATGCTCCGGGGAGCTGCGCAGCCAGGTAGGCCGGCTTCTTTCCGAAGCGGCGGGCGGCGGCGATCCACGCGGGCAGGAAGAGGAAGCCGGTCCCGAAGTAGATCGCGAGGTAGAGGGAGATCCAGCGCCCCGGGTGCTCCGGTTCGAGCACGTAGGTGACGAAGAAGGGCATCATGGTTCCGGGGATGGCGCCCGTGAGCGCACCGGCCAGGTACTTCGCGAGCAGGATCCGGAAGACCCGGTTGCGCATCACCCGCCGCACACCCGGCACCATCGGGTTCGGGGGTCGGCGGGAGAACTCCGGTCGTTCCCGTACCCGCCAGACGAGATTCCAGTAGAGCAGGGTGAGGAGCACCCCGAAGATCGCCGAGAACCAGAACATGGCATCCCGGGCGCCCATCCCTTCCTGCAGCAGCCCGGGCAGGATCGCGGCGCAGAGGGTTCCGAGCACGGTGAAGGCCCGCTGCCACCCGAAGAGGTTGACCCGGTCCCGGTAGTCGAGGGTGAGCTCCGGCCCGAGGCCGCTGTGGGCGATCTCGTACACCGTGTGGAACAGGTAGTAGAGGACGTAGGTGGCCAGGAACCAGAGCCCCGCCGCTTCGGGCGTGAGGGCCTCGGGCGGCGAGAACATCGCGATGAAGGCGAGGGCGGCCAGTGGGGCACCGAGGGCCATCCACGGCCGGCGCCTGCCGAAGCGCGTGCGCGTGCGATCGGTGAGCCACCCCATGACCGGGTCGGTGATGGCGTCGAAGGCGCGGGCGATGGCCTTGGCGACGGCAATCACGCCGAGCGGCACGAGCACCACGTCCGAGTAGAAGATCGAGAGGTGGACGGCGACGGGGATGATCATGGCCGCGCCGGCGAAGCTCGGCAGCCCGTAGGCGATCGCCACGCCCCGGCGCAGGCGCTCCGGGCTGGCCGCTGTCGCCGCCGGACCCGCGGCTCGGGGCTCGGGTACGGCCTCGGGCCGGGCGGGGGCGCCGGCGGAGGGGCCGGAGCCGGCCTCGTCGGGCGGGGGGGCCTTTCCCGGGGCGGCGGGTGCGCGCGGGGCGGGCTCCGGCCCGCCCGGGTCGGCGGGCGGAGGGAAGGACATCGTTCCTTGGGTAGCAGAGCGTCCGCTGCGGGCGGGACCCCCCGGGTGGAACGGGCACCGGGGGCGTCCCCCCTGAGGCGCCGGCGGTTGCGGAGGCGGAGGCGGCGCCGCCCCCGCCTGTTACCTCCTTCTCCCGCGCTCCGGTGGCGATGGCCTCGC
>JALSIO010000480.1 GCA_026989995.1 Myxococcales bacterium | reverse complement strand
CGACGACTACCTCGAGGTGGTCCGCCTCGTCCGGCGACTCAGACCGGACGTGCAGATCAAGGCCTACACCGCGGTGGAGATCGACTACTTCGCGCGCAAGGCCCGGCTCTCCGCACGCGAGGTGCTGCTCGCGCTGCGCGAGGCCGGGGTCTCCACGCTTCCGGGCGGGGGGGCGGAGGTCTTCTCCGAACGCGTGCGCCGGCTGCTCTTCCGGCGGAAGATCGGTGCCGAGCGCTGGCTCGAGATCCACCGGACGGCCCACGAGCTCGGCATGCCCACCGGGGCCACCATGCTCTACGGCCACCTCGAGACCCCCGAGGAACGCGCCCGGCACATGATCCGCCTGCGCGAGGCACAGGACGAGAGCGGGGGCTTCCGCGCCTTCATCCCGCTCGCCTACCAGCCGGGCCCGGCGCCCGGGGCCGCGCGCCCGCCCTCGGGCCAGCCCTTGGCACGCCGCGCCGCCGGCCACCCGCTGCCCCGCCAGACCACCTCCGCGCCGGACGACATCCGCACGCTCGCCACGGCGCGGCTCCTCCTCGACAACGTCGACCACGTGAAGGCCTACTGGATCATGCTCGGACTGGCCTCGGCCACCCTGGCCCTTGGCGCGGGGGCCAGCGACGTCGACGGCACCGTGGGCCGGGAGCGGATCGCGCATGCCGCCGGCGCCACCACGCCGGAAGAGCTTACGCGCGAGTTCCTGGAGCGCATGATCCGGGACGCCGGCGCGGTCCCTCGGGAGCGCGACGCGCTCTACCGCGTGCTCCCCGCCACGTCGCCGCCCGGCGAGGGGGTGCCCCGGGGCGCGCGCTCCCGGGCACTCGGGGTGGCACCGTGACGCCCCCCCGCCGCGGCACGCCCGGCCGGTTGCGGGTCGGCTGGCTCCCCTACCTGAACGTCCTTCCGCTCGCCCCGGGGCTCGCCCACGGCGCCGAGGTGGTCGCCGTGGCCTCGCCGCGCCGGCTCGGGGAGCTTCTCGCCGCCGGCGTCCTGGACGCCGCGCCGCTGGCCAGCCGCGACTTCCTCGCCCTCGGCCCCCGGGTGCGCCCCCTCGGCCGGCTGGGCATCGCCTGTCGGGGACCGGTGGCGAGCGTGTTGCTCTTCTCGCCGAGGCCGGCCCGGCAGCTCGGCGGTGCGCGGATCGCGCTCAGCTCCGAGAGCCGCACGAGCCGGGCGCTGCTCCGGATCCTGCTCGCCGACGCCCTCGGCGTGGAGCGGGCAGGACTCGTCGAGGAGGGCGAGCCCGCAGAGGCCCTGCTCGCCATCGGCGACCGCGCCCTCGCCCTCGCGGCGAATCCGCTCCCCGGTCTTCCGCACCGCCTGGACCTCGGGGCCCTCTGGACGCGCCACACGGGCCTCCCCTTCGTCTACGCGCGGCTCGCAGTGCGCCGGGAAGTGGACCCGGCCGCGGCGGCTCCGCTGCGCCGCGCCCTCGACGCGGCGCTCGACAAGCCCCTCGAGCTGGCGGGTGCGGCGCTCCCCCCGGGCCTCACGCCCGACGGGGCGCGCCGCTACCTCCGCCGCTTCACCTACCGGCTCGGCGCCGCCGAAGAGGCCGGCCTCGAGCGATTCCGAAAGGAGCTGCTGCGCCATGACCTGCTCGACCGACCGCAACCGCCGTCTCGAAGCCATCCGGTCCGCCCGGGAGCGGGGTAGGCGGCTCGACGCCGACGACGCCCTCTGGCTCCTCCGGGAGGCCCCCCTCGTGCCCCTCGGCGCGCTCGCGCACGAAGAGCGGATGCGCCGGCATCCGCGGCGGATCGTGACCTTCGTGGTCGACGCCAACCCGAACTACACCAACGTGTGCGACACCTACTGCACCTTCTGTTCCTTCTTCCGCGAACCCGGCGACCCCGACGCCTTTACCCACTCGCCCGGGGAGATGGTGGAGATCGCACGCCGGGCCGCTGGCCGGGGAGCGCGGAGGCTGCTGCTGCAGGGGGGGCACAATCCGGCCCTCGGGCTCGACTACTACCTGGAGCTCATCGCCGCCCTGCGGCGGGAGCTGCCGGACCTCGAGCTGCACATGTTCTCTCCACCGGAGATCGCGTCCATCGCCCGGTTCACGGGCCTCCGGGTCCGCGAGGTCCTCGAGCGGTTCTTCGATGCCGGGCTTCGGACGCTTCCGGGCGGGGGGGCGGAGGTGCTCGCCACCCGGGTGCGCCGCCGGGTGAGCCCGCGGAAGGGTCCGCCGGAGGAGTGGATCGGCGTGATGCGCACGGCCCACGAGGTGGGCTTCCGGACCACCGCCACGCTGATGTACGGGCACCTCGAAACCGACGAGGACCTCGTCGAGCACCTGCTGCGGATCCGCCTGCTCCAGGACGAGACGGGCGGATTCTTCGCCTTCATCCCCTGGAGCTTCAAGCCGGGGGCGAGCCCGCTCTCGCGGCGGGTGCCGGTGGAGGCGGGACCGGGACGCTACCTGCGGATCCTCGCGGCCAGCCGGCTCGTCCTCGACAACTTCGATCACATCCAGGGGTCC
>JALSIO010000479.1 GCA_026989995.1 Myxococcales bacterium | reverse complement strand
GGGCGAATCTCGGGGATGGCGGTTCTCCGCGGGCCGGAGCGGCGCGCCAAGACTAGCCCGGCGGGCGGGGAGCGTGGGAGCCGGGCCCCTTCGGCATCACGCCGCCGTGCGACCGCGCCCCGGCGGGTCGGACGGCCTGTACGGGGGTGCCGGGGTCTGCTCCTGCGGGGGACGGGGGCCTCGCTGTTGGGGGGCCCGGTGTTCGACCGTCGGTGGCCCGGAGGAACGCCTCTCCGCGCGGGCCTGCGGGGTGCCGATGCTGCCCGCTGGGGCACCTCCGCGGCTGCCGGTGCGGGCGGCCGGCCATCGGGCCGGAGACGCCCTGGACGTGGAGGACAACGGTGAGGGGTATCACCTACATCCACCCTGGCCAGACCGAGGAACGGTGCATACCTTTCGGCCGACTGTCGGGCGGGTGGGAGGCGTCCAACCGCAGTGGGAGAAGGCGCCTCGTGACCACGGGGGCGGCGGTGCCGCCCGGGCGACCCGGGTCCGGGCAGGGGGAGACGAGGACCTCCGCATGAGATCCGAGCGATGGGAAGGACTGCACCGTGCGAAGCCGCAGGGCCGGCCGGTGGAGGCGGCGTCGCCGCTGCGGCTCGCCGGCGCGCTGCTGCTCGCCGGTGCGCTCCTGCTGCCCGGCACGCCGGCGCGTGCCGCCGGGCTGCCGACGCCGACGGATCCCGGAGGCCTGGCGACCGGACCCGTGCCCGCGTCGGACGGCGTCGGGCCGGTGGAAGCGGGACCCGGGGGAGACGACCTCGTCGACTCCTGGGACGAGGCCGACTTCGAGGACGACCTCGAGCTCCCCGATCGCGACCCCCTCGAGCCCGTCAATCGGGTGAGTTTCGCGCTGAACGAAGGGGTGGACCTGCTCCTGCTCGACCCGGTGGCCAGCGCCTACGACTGGCTGCTGCCCGAGCCCGTGGAAGAGGCGATCCGGAACGTCTTCGAGAACCTCGAGGAGCCGGTGACCGTCGTGAACGACCTGCTCCAACTGCAGCCGCGCGACGCGGCGCGCTCCTTCGGCCGCTTCGCCCTCAACACGACGCTCGGCGTGGCCGGCCTCTTCGACCCGGCGCGCCGGCTCGGGCTCGAGCGTCACGAGACCGACTTCGGCGAGACCCTCGGCGCCTGGGGTGTCCCGAGCGGTCCCTACCTCGTGATCCCGCTGCTCGGGCCCACCACCGTTCGGGATGCGGCCGGTGGCGTGGTCGACACCTTCTTCCAACCCCACACCTACGCGCCTCTCGGCGCCCAGCTCGCGGTCCGCACGGGGGACGGCCTGACCGAATACGAGCTCCACGCCCCGATGCTCGAGGCCCTGCGGGAGAGCTCCGTCGACTACTACACGGCGCTCCGCAGCGCCTATCTCCAGGCGCGGGACCGCGAGATCGCCGAGGCGCGCCGCCGCTTCCGCGGGGAGTGGGGGCCCACCACCGTCGCCGTGATCGAGTACTGAGCCCACCTGCAGAGGCCGGGTGGCTGCGGGATTCCCCATCCGGCCTCGGAGGGCTTGGCGCGCCCCGGCCACCTCAGCCGGCCTTCGGCACCTCACCCCGGGCGTAACGGGCGATGCGCTCCTCGATGGCTTCGAGAAGTGCCGGGAATCCCTCCCGCTTGATCACGGAGGTGTACTCCGCGCGCCGCATCGCGAGCTCGCTCACGGTCCCCTGGAGGAAGACGTCGATGATCTTCCAGCCATCCGTTCCCGGGCGCAGCCGGTAGTTGAGCTCGACCCGCTCGTCGCCGTTCACGAGGACGGTCTTCACGAGCACCGTGCCACGCGACGAGGGCTCCTCGCCCACGGTGTCGAAGCGCTGCTCCGAGTAGTCCGTGAACCGGGCGGCGTAGTTCGCGACCGAGAGCCGGGTGAAAAGATCCACCAGCCGCCGGCGCTCCTCCTCGGAGAGGTCGCGCCAGTAGCGGCCCACCGCCTTGCGGGCCATGTACGGGATGTCGTAGCTCGCGCGGATCACGGGGTCGATGCGGGCCGCGCGCTGCTCGAAGTCGAGCTCGGGCCCGGCCTTCATCAGGTCGATGAGCGCCGCGTGGAGCCCCTCCACCACGGCAGTGGGCCCCGGCCGGGCCCTGGGGCTCGCCTCGGCCGCAGCGGGCCCGGGTGCGTCCGCGCCCGGCGCGGGCGCGCTATAGAACCCGAGCGCGAGCCCGGCCAGGGCGGCCGCCGCGCGCAGCGCTCGGGGTCGGGGGGCGGATCCGGGGCCGGGTTCGGGGCACGACGACGGCACGGGAACTCCCAGGTGGCCGCCGGCCGGATCCGGGGCCCGAGCGGGCGCGAAGCTAGCGAAGAAGCGGAGGGAAGGGCAGCCGTGGACGCCAGCTCCGGAAGCCGTCTCGCCCGGGTCCTCGCCGCGCTCGTCGGCGGCTGCGCGCGGCGACCCCGGCGGGTGGTGGCTGCGGCGGGGCTCGCCACCCTCGCCGTGCTCCCGCCGGCGGCGGGTCGCCTCGGCATGCACGTCGACCCGCTGGCCATGCTGCG
>JALSIO010000478.1 GCA_026989995.1 Myxococcales bacterium | reverse complement strand
GAGCATCCGCCTGGCGATGGGCTCGAGCTCTTCGCAGCTGAGCCCGCCCCTGTACGCCCCGGTGGCGATGTCGGCCGGAACGAGCCCCTCGGCCGCGGAGTCGCTCGGGTCGGTCAAGCCCGGAAGCGCCGGGCTCAGTCGAAGTCGGACCACCGCCGCCCTGCCGAGCTCCCGGGTGGCGCGGTCGAAGCGAGAGGCCATCGTCGATGCGGCGGAGGCCCCGGGCCCCTTCCCGGCGTTTCACGAAGGGGCAGGGTGTGACGATCCAGCTGCCGATGCCAGCCAGGAGGCATCCACCGGGCAGCGCCGCCGGGTGCCGGGCGAAGAAGATGGGGATCGGGCGAAGGAGCGCGGGCGGATCGGGGTGCGGGCCCGGCCGGGCCGCGAGGAGCCGATCGCGTGTCGTTTCCGCATGGCTGCCGCGGCTCCCGATGCGGCCGCGCGCAGAGGAATCGTCCCGCCCGGCGCGTCTCCACCCGCAGGGAGCAGGCGGGATCCGCGGCCGGTCGGACGGCTCACCGTATGGGACGGCTCTCGACCACGAGCCACCGGAAGTCGCCCCTTCCGCGCTCGAGCACGTCGATCTCGAGGGTGAAGCCGTCGGAGGTCTCTCCCCGGCATGCCAGCCGATGCCCCGGCTCGCCGGTGAGACCCGAGGGGCAGTCGACGGTCGCCGTGACTCCTTCCACCTTCGCCGCGAACAACAGCTCCAGGGAGGCGGCGAGCTCCTCGGATCCCAGAAGGCCCGGGGAGGAGCTCCAGACCTCCACGAAGCAGCCCGCGGCCAGCACGGTCGACAGGCAGAAGGCGATCAAGCGGATGCGCCGCATCGCCATGGGGCGTCTCCCGACTCGCTCGAGTCGCGGCGCCCCATCCCGACGCCGCGGTTCCACCACCGGGCTATCGACCGCACGGCTCCGGAAGTTGAGCGATCGCGGCCGTTCCGCCCCGAGGAGGCCGGGCGGCTCGTCCTGATGCGCGGGATCGACGCATTCCTTTCCGGGGCCGGGTGGCGGGACGTCCGCTCATGGGCGTCCGCGGAGAAGGGATCGAGGTCGGCCAGGGCGTGGGACCGGGGCACCCGCCCTCCCGCGTCTTCGGCGGGTGGGCCGGCTCGCCGCGTTCCCCGGACCCAGGTGCGAAACGAGCAGGGGGCGCCGCTACTCGGTCACGCCCGGTCCCGGCCTGGAGCCGAGGGCGGGCCGGAAGCGGGAGAAGAAATCGATCGGGTCGACCGAGCCGTCGCCGTTGAGATCGGCCGGGGCGCAGCGTCGGGAGAGCGGGGTGCGCTCCCCGAGGCAGGCTCGGAAGACGCCGAAGAAGTCGGTGACCGCCACCACGCCGTCGTTGTCGAGGTCCGCATCGCAGGCATCGCCGTAGTGCTGCACGCCCGGAAGGGAGGAATCGTCGTCGACCCCAGCGTCCGCGTCCGCCTGGTCCCGATTGGGAACGTCGCGGCAGTTGTCCCTCCAGTCGGGCACGGAATCTCCATCGCCATCGATCTGCTCCCGCTGGGAGAGGGGCACGCCGAGGGGCCCCATCCGGAACTCCGGCGCGCCGGATGCGATCAGCTCCTCCAGGCGCTCGAGGGCCGCCCGTCCCCGCTCCGGAAGCTCCTCCGGAAGGAGGGGCTCGGGTTGCACGGAGCGGATCTCGGGGCCGATCCACTCGTCGAAGCCGCTCGGTCCGAACATCGCCACGAAGCGCCCCGGGGCGAGCTCGAAGAGCCTCCGGATCGCCTCCGGCCGGCCGACGAGCGAATCGAAGAGCGATGCGAGCTCCTCGTCGGGGGTTCCGGAGAGCATCATGGTCTGGAAGCCCAGCACCTGCTGGGGAACCCAGATCCCGGGGTTGATCGCGTGTTCGACGGGCCCCGTGTCGGGGATGGCCACGCCAGCGATCTCGGGCGCCGAGAGGAACGCCATCGCCTGGAAGGTCTCGGCGAGCCGGCAGCCCTGGTAGAAGAGATCGCAGGGCGGCGGAAGGGGGTCCGGATACTCCCAGGCCTCCGGATCGCCCGAAAGCGCGTCGATCAGGCAGAGGGCGCGGACCCGGCTGCAGCCGGCCGCGGGGCAGGCCCCCAGCACGAAGTCCGGATGCCCGTGCGCGGCCAGGTAGAGCTGCCGGCAGGCCGCCTGGGGCGGGGCGCCGCCGCAGGTCTCCGCGTCGGGCGGGCAGAAGTGGGCCAGGCAGCCGTAGGGATCCCCGGCCTCGCTCCAGCCCACCCCGCCGTCGGCTTCGAAGCGCTCGTGGCAGAACTCCTCCCGGCAGGCCTCGGCGATCGACATCGGTCCGTAGCCGTTCTCCATCACGCCACAGGGGTCGAGATCCGCCAGCGACGAGGCGACGGCCTTCCGGGCGTCGCAGTAGGCCCGCAGCGCGTCTTCATCCGGACCGAGGCAGCCGAGCAGGGGATGGTCCTCCTTGGCCTGGTCGATGGCCTCCACGCTGAATCCCCCGGCTTCGACCGCCTGGTTGTAGGCGAGGCAGGCGGCCTGGTTGGCC
>JALSIO010000477.1 GCA_026989995.1 Myxococcales bacterium | reverse complement strand
CCCTCCCCGCGCACCGCGGACGCAAGCGGCGGGGACCGGCGCTTTCTCAGCCCGCTCCCGCTGCCCGGGCACTTGCGGGGGCGAGGCGCGCCTCGCCGAGTTCGCCCCGTTCGAGCGCGTGGTCGAGATGGGCGACGAGCTCCTCCATGTACTCGTAGAGGGCCTTGTGGGTGACGGCGAAGGAGACGGCGTCGCGGAAGGCGGCGGGACGGCGCAGGAGGGTCCCACCGAGCAGCCGCAGGGTGAAGATCGCCCGCCGCGGATCGGCCCGCAGGACGGTGTCGCGCAGGATCCGGAGCAGGAGTGCGAGCTCGCGCCGTGTGGTGCGGGCGCCCTTGGCGACCTGTGCTCCCCGGCGCGCGAGGAAGGCAGCCACCCGCTCCCGGTAGAGGTCGTAGTCGTAGAGGCGGCGGAGGAGCTCGCGGTAGCCCCGGTAGAGCTCCTCGCGGGTCATGCTGCGGGGCACGATGTTCGAGAACACGAACTGGTCGCCCGTGCTCTCGGCGAGCAGCCTGCCCTCCCTTTCGACCCGCTGGTGAAGAGGCGTCCCCGGGAGGGCCTGGAGCATCCCGGTCATGGAGACGGGGATCGCGGCCTCCTGCACGAAGCGGAGCTGCTCCTCGAAGATGGTCGGGTCGTCGTGGTCGAAGCCCACGATCATTCCGGCCTGGACCTGGATCCCGAAGGCCTGGATCCGGCGGACGCTCTCGAGGAGATCCCCCCGCGTGTTCTGGGTCTTCCGGGTCTCCTCGAGGGAGGCCACCCGAGGGCTCTCGATTCCCACGAAGACGGTCGTGAAGCGGGCGCGCCGAAGGAGCTCGAGCAGCTCGGGGTCGGAGGCGACGTTCAGGGAGACCTCGGTGTTGAAGGCGATGGGGTGGCCGTGGGCCTCGCTCCACCCGGCGATGGCGCGGAGCACCGCCTTGGCGCGGTTGCGATCGCCGATGAAGTTGTCGTCCACGATGAAGACCTGGTTTGCGCCGAGGCGGTGGCACGCGGCGATCTCTGCGAGCACCTGCTCCGGGGTCTTGGTCCGGGGCCGGCGGCCGTACATGACGATGATGTCGCAGAACTCGCAGCGGAAGGGGCAGCCCCGTCCGAACTGGATGGTCAGCGCGTGGTAGCGGTCCACGTCGAGCAGATCGAAACGCGGCATGGGCGCCCGGCTGAGATCGGGTTTTCCGGCCTCGCGGTACTCGGATCGGAACCTTCCACGCTCGAGATCGGCGAGGAACTCCGGCCAGGTCTCCTCGGCCTCTCCGATGAAGAGCACGTCGCAGAGCTCTCTTACCCGCTCGGGGCAGAGGGTGGCGAAGGGGCCGCCGATCACCACCCGGTGGCCCCGGCGCCGGAACTCGCGGGCGAGCTCGCGGATCCGCGGTGCGTGGATGATGTAGCCGGTGATCCCGATGAGATCGGCGTCCACGTCGAAGTCGACCTCCCGGACGTTCTCGTCGCAGAGGGTCACCTCGTGTTCCGGCGGCGTGAGGCCGGCCACGGTCGGCATCGAGAGGTTGGGAAAGATGCACCGCTTTCCGAGGGTGGGGAGGATGCGGTCGTAGGTCCAGAAGCTCGGGGGATTCCTCGGGGTCACGAGGTGGATCTTCACGGCGGGCCCCTCCTGCCCCGGAAGGCTACGCGCGCCCGATCCGGCCCACTGTGAAGGTTCGGTAAAACCGGCTCCGCCCGCCCGCGGAGTCGGCAGCGGGACGGCGGTACCCGCGCCGGCTCCCGCGGCTCAGGCCACCTCGATGTCCGCGATCCGGCAGAGGGGCAGCAGGGGCGAGGCGCCGTCGTGGTGCCAGGCGAGCGGGGGAGCCTGCAGCGCACCGGGCGCGCAGATCCGGGAGGCGCCGAGGCGCGCGAGCCTGCGGGCGATCTCGGGCCGCTTCGCCCCGAAGCCGGCGAGGGCGACGCCCGCGAGATGCGCCCCGAGCTCGCCGAGGACGGCCGGGAGCCCCGCCGGATCGCGCAGGGGGTGGACGCGGACGAAGCGGTGGAGGGGGGTGCCGCGGTAGCGGGCACCCGCCTCGAGGACGACCGTGAACGATCCATCCTCGGGACCGAGAACGCGGACCACCTCGCCGCCGGCGGCGCGCATCTCCGCCTCCCCGCGCTCGGCGCGGATCCGGGCGGTCACCTCGAGGGGGCGTTCGCCGGGAGGGAGCTCCCGGGCGAGCGCCTCGAGCTCCACCGCGAGGGCCTCGGCGATGGCCGGTGCGGCGCGCGGGTCGGGATCGGCCACGAAGACCGCCGTCGTGGAGAGGCACCCGAGCTGGTCCCAGAGCGCCACGTCGAGGGCGGTTCCGCGCACCGCGGCGGCCCGCTCGGCGCGAGGAAGGGGGCCGAGAACCGTCACCGAGAGGCGGTGGCTGTAGCCCACGAAGCGGCGGCCCCCCCGAATCCGGCCCCGCAGCGCCTCCACGGTCGTGTCCGAACCGGTGACCACCACGCAGTCTGCGGTGAGCAGCTCGTCGATCGCGGCAGACTGCGTGGTGGTCACCGGTTCGGACA
>JALSIO010000476.1 GCA_026989995.1 Myxococcales bacterium | reverse complement strand
ACCACCTCGGCGCGGGTGATCACCGCGGCGCCGTGTCGCTCGGCCTCGGCCTGGTAGCTCGCCATCAGCGCCTCGGCGTCGACGATCCCGCTCTCCGGGGAGAGCAGCGCGGCCACGCCCCGAACCCTGGGCTCCACGCGCCGGAGCTCCGCGGCCCCGAGGATCCGAAGCGCCCCGGCCCCGTTCGCGCGCCCCCTCCGGAGCAGCGCCTCGAGGACGGCGACCTCGGCCTCCGCGGCGGCCACCACGAGCTTCCCGGTCCGGCGGTGGGGCAGGCCCTCCCGCGCGGCCCGGCGGTAGAGCATCTCCCGTCCCTCCACGCAGAGCCGCGCCTTCCACCAGCCCGGCTCGTCGTAGAGGCCGGCGTGGATCACCTCGCTGTTGCGGGAGCTCGTGCCGGTCCCGGGGCGCGAGGCCCTTTCGAGGACGAGGACCTCACGCCCCCGCCGGGCGAGGACGGCGGCGGTGGCCAGTCCGACGACCCCCGCCCCGACGACCACGACCCGCACGTCCCCTCCCTCCCGGGCCGGAGGATGTCGCGGGCCGGCGCACTCGGCTAGATTTTCGCCCCATGTTCGCTCCGCGGCAGCTCCGCTTCGCCGACCTCGGCCCGCCCCGCGTGGATCCGGCCTTTCGCGACCTGCGCCGCATGGAGCTCGGCGGGGGGGCCTACGTCGACTACCGGCCGGGCTGGCTCTCGGGAGCGGACGCCCTTTTCGGGGAACTCGTCCGAAGCGTTCCGTGGCGGCAGCGGAGTCGCCGGATGGCGGGGCGGGAGGTCCTCGAGCCCCGGTTGAGCGCCCCGGCGGGCCCGGGCGAGCTTCGCCGGTGGCCGCTTCTCGCCGAGATCTCGGAGCTCCTCTCCCGCCGCTATGGCGTGGCCCTCCGCTCCTGCTGGCTCAACCTCTACCGCGACGGGCGCGACAGCGTGGCCTGGCACGGGGACCGGCTGCCGCCCGAGAGCCTCGACACGCCGGTTGCCCTGGTCTCGCTCGGCGCGGCCCGGCCGCTCCTCCTCCGGCCCCGGGGTGGCGGCCGCTCGCTCCGTTTCGAGCTCGGCAGCGGGGACCTGCTCGTCATGGGCGGCAGCTGCCAGCGCCGCTTCGAGCACGCGGTCCCCAAGGTGAGGGGCGCAGGTCCCCGGATCAGCGCCGCCTGGCGGGTCCACCGCGCCTTCGATTCCCGGCGGGGGGGGGCGGCCCCGAAGCGATCGCCGACCGGCGGCCATCCCGAGGGAGCGCGGCGGTTTGCGCCGGGGCCCGTCCGTGGTATCACCGGTCGGCACCCACCGGGCACGGAGGAAAGCGGATGTCCACCGACGTGGTCCTCGTCGACGATCCGGCTCCCCACATCCGCCGGATCACGCTGAACCGCCCCGAGAAGCGCAACGCCCTCAACCACGCGCTCCGCGGGGGGATCATCCGAGCCCTCCAAGAGGCCGACGCGGACCCGGAGATCCGCGTGATGATCGTGCGCGGCGCTGGAAAGTGCTTCTCGGCGGGCTACGACCTCGGCGGCGGCAACGAGGGCCAGGAACCCCCGTGGTACACCCCCGGCGGCGACGGCTACTGGCCGCGCCACGTCACCCAGGGCTGGATGAGCATCTGGGAGCTCGCCAAGCCCGTGATCGCCCAGGTGCACGGATACTGCCTGGCCGGGGGGTCCGAGCTCGCCACCTGCTGCGACCTCGTCTACATGGCCGACGACGCCCAGATGGGCTACCCGGCCGTGCGCTTCGGCGTCCCGGACAACCACTTCCACCCCTGGTTCCTCGGCATGCGCAAGGCCATGGAGATGCTGCTCACCGGCGACTCGATCTCGGGCGTCGAGGCGGCGCGCCGGGGCTGGGCCAACGCCTCCTTTCCGGCCGAGGAGCTCGAGGAGCGGGTCCTCGAGATCGCATCCCGCATCGCCTCCGTCCCGCCCGACCTCGTGCAGCTCAACAAGCGAGCCGTCCACCGGCAGATGGAGATCATGGGCCTGCACACCGGGATCCGGTTGGGGTCGGAGCTCTGCGCCCTCGGCACGCATCAGAAGAGCATGCACGAGTTCCTGAAAAAGATTCAGGAACGCGGCCTCACCGGCGCCCTCCAGGAGCGGGACACTCCCTTCGGCGACTACCGCACGCGCGAGAAGTAGGGAACGGGCGCAAGATCGCTCCCTACCTCTCCCCCGGAGCCCTGCCGCCGAGCGCACCGAGGACGGAGACGAGCAGCGCCTTGCGCTCCTTGAGCTGTTCCCGGTAGGCGGCGGACTCGGTGGCGGCGATCTCGCCGCCGAGCTCGGCGATCTCCGACTCGATCACCTCGCGGAGCAGGGAGAGCTGCTTCTCGTCGAGCTCGATCACCGGCATGGCGGGTCTCCTCCTTCCGGGCTGCCGGCGCCCGCGCGCGGCGGGATGCCGAGACGCCTTTCCACCTCGAGGATCCGGAGCGTGGTGCGGAGCACCGTGTCCGGGTTCAGGCTGATCGAGTCGATCCCCATCTCGACGAGGGCCTCGGCCACCTCCGGATG
>JALSIO010000475.1 GCA_026989995.1 Myxococcales bacterium | reverse complement strand
CCGAGGAAGTAGGCCACATCGTACTGGGTCGGGCTGGCCTCGAAGACCCTGCGAAAGCGCTCCGCGGCCTCCCGGTAGCGCCCGGCCTCGAAGTCGAGCAGCGCGAGTCGCACCGTGGTCCGGAGGTCGTCGGGATAGAGCTTCTCGATGGTCCGAAGGGTCTCCGTGGCCTCGACCACCTGGCCGAGGGCGAGCTGCGCCTCCGCGATGGCCTGCAGGCTCGGCCGGTGGGTCGGGAACTTCTCCAGGACCTCCCGGTAGACCTCGATCTCACCCTCCCGGTCGTCCTGCTCCCGGCGCACCCGGGCCAGGAAGTGGTAGATCCGGAGGTCGTCGGCATCCTCGGCGAGCGCCTGGCGCAGCACCTCCTCGAGGGCCTCCGCCTTCCCCTGCCGCTCGTAGACGGTGGCGAGCGCGAGGTAGCCGCGGAGCCGGTCTCCCGGGGGATCGCGCTCGAGCATCCACCTTCCGAGCTCGAGGGCCTCCTCGTAGCGCTCGTGGTCGAGGTGGATGCCGTAGAGCAGGCTCGCCGCCTCGTCGCTCACGGGCTCGCCCTCCGGCCCGCGGAGCACCTCCTCGGCCTCGGCGTCCCGCCGCGCCACGCGCAGCAGCCGGGCCGCGAAGACCCGCAGCTCGGCGTCCTCCGGATCGAGGGCGAGGGCGCTCCGCGCGGCCTCGAGGGCGTCGTCGAACTGGCCCTGCCGCGCCGCGAGCTCGGCGACCTTCCGGCGCAGGTAGGCCGAGGAGGGGTCGCGCTCGGCGGCCCTCTGGTACAGGGCGAGCGCGCCGCCGAGATCCCCTTCGAGCTCACGGTCGCGGGCCGCGAGGAAGAGCAGCTCGGGCGAGGCATCCGCCGGGATCGCGACGGGTTCGGCCTCGCCCGGCGCGCGGGCGAAGGTGGCGCAGCCCGGGAGCGCGAGCGCAACGAGGGCCAGGAGGGCGGCCGAAGCGGCGCCCCGTCCGGGCGGCCCGCCCGCCGCCCCGGCCCGACCTCGCCTCACGCGGAGAGGTATCCCTTCTCCTCCAGGTAGCGGACGAGCCGCTCCACGCTCTCCTCGACGCTCTCCCGGGCGGTGTCGAGGACCAGCTCCGGATGCTCGGGAGCCTCATAGGGGGCGGAGACGCCGGTGAACTCGGGGATCTCGCCGGCCCGGGCCTTCCGGTAGAGCCCCTTCACGTCCCGCTCCTCGCAGACGGCCACGTCCGCGGCCACATGGACCTCGACGAAGTCTCCGGGCTTCATGAGGGTCCGCACGGCGTCCCGGTCCGCCCGGTAGGGCGAGATGAAGGAGGTGAAGACGATCACCCCGGCGTCGGTGAAGAGCTTGGCCACCTCGCCGATCCGCCGGATGTTCTCGCTGCGGTCCTCGGGGGAGAAGCCGAGGTTCTTGTTCAGCCCGTGGCGGATGTTGTCCCCGTCGAGGACGTAGGCGAGGTGCCCGCGCGAGACGAGCTCCCGCTCGGCCCCCACCGCCACGGTCGACTTCCCGGAGCCGGAAAGGCCCGTCAGCCAGACGGTCACGCCGCGCTGCCCGAGCAGCCGCTCGCGGTCCTCCCTCCGGACGTGTCCCTCGTGCCAGGTGATGTGGGTGCTGCGCTGCTCGGTCAACTCGACTGCTCCTGCTCCTGCCGGGTCCGGCCGGGTGGCCCGGCCCGGGCAAGCCAACACCGCGGCAGATCGCGCGGGCGCGCCCGCGAAGCACCCGGACCCGCAGCGGCCCCGGCGGCGCGGGGTGCGCGCGGCCGGCCCGCCCCGCGCAGGGGCCACGCGGCGGCCCCGGCACCGCGCCGGGAGCGCGGCGCCGGCAGCTTAGCGGACGGCGGTGAGGGCGCGCCGGCGCACCACCTCCTCGGCGATGCGCTCCACCGCCCGGTCCACCTCCTCGGCGGTGGTGAATCGGCCGAGACCGATCCGGATCGACCCGAGCACGCGCTCCCGCGGCAGGCCGAGGGCAGCGAGGACGTGGCTCGGCTCCCCAGAGGCGGAGGTGCAGGCGGAGCCGGTCGAGACCGCCACGTCCGGCATGGCGGCGATCAGCTCGTCGGCCCGGATCCCCTCGAGCCAGACGTTCAGGTTGCCCGGAAGCCGCCGCTCCGGGTCGCCGTTCAGATGCACCCCCCCGAGTCGGGCGGAGAGCCCCCGGAAGAGCCGCTCGCGCAGCTCCCGCAGCCGCCGGGCTTCCGCCTCGCGCTCGAGGGTGGCGATCTCCGCCGCCCGGCCGAAACCGACGATGAGCGGCACCGGGAGGGTGCCCGAGCGGAGCCCCCGCTCGTGCCCGCCCCCGTGGAGGATGGGGACCAGCCGGACCCGCGGGCGGCTGCCGCGAAGGTAGAGCGCGCCCACGCCCTTGGGCCCGTAGAGCTTGTGCGCGGTGCACGAGAGCAGATCGACGCCGAGCTCCTGGACGTCGAGGGGCACCTTTCCGAGGGCCTGCGCCGCGTCGGTGTGGAACCAGGCCCCGGCCTCGTGGGCGATGGCCGCGAGCTCCGCCAGCGGCTGCAGGACGCCGATCTCGTTGTGGGCAGCCATGACCGACACCAGGGCGGTTCGACCGTCGACCGCCGCCCGCAGGTCTTCCGGGTCGACCAGCCCCCGGGAGTCGACCCGGAGGCGCGTCACCCGGAAGCCCTGGTCCTCGAGGACCCGGGCCGGATCGAGTACGGCCCGGTGCTCGGTCACCACCGTCACCAGGTGGTCCCGCGCCGGCGACCGCGCCCGCAGTGCACCGAAGAGCGCCAGGTTGTTGCTCTCCGTGGCGCCACTGGTGAAGACGATCTCCCGAGGATCGGCGGCCCCGATGGCCCTCGCCAGGCGCTCCCGCCCCTGCTCCACGGCGGCCTCGGCGCGCCAGCCGAAGACGTGGCCGTGGCTCGCCGGGTTTCCGAAATCCCGCGAGAAGAAGGGCAGCATCGCCTCGAGGACCCGAGGGTCCACGGGCGTGGTGGCGTGGTGGTCGAGGTAGATGGGCTCGCGGCGGGACATCGGCCTCCAGGCGGCACGGCTCCCGGCCGCCGTCCGCGCCGGGGCCGGAGCTCAGGCGCCGAAGGACTGACCGCAGCCGCAGGTCTGGGTGGCGTTCGGATTCTGGATCTTGAAGCCGGTCTCCATCAGGGTGTCGACGTAGTCGAGGGTGCTGCCGGCGAGGTACACCGCGCTCTTCTCGTCCACCGCCACCCGCACGTCGCCGGCCTCCACCACCGTGTCGGTGGGGGCCACCTGGTCGTCGAAGCCCATCTGGTACTGGAGCCCCGAACAGCCGCCACCCACCACTCGGATCCGAAGCACGTGGGTACCGAGCTTGCCCTCCCGATCGAGCAGCTCCTTGATCCGCGCCGCGGCCGACTCGGTGACCTGGATCAGCGCCATGGTTCCTCCCGCCGGGGACGGTCGCCCGGCCGGCTCCCAGTCTAGCGGAAGGCCCGGCCGTGGCCGAGCCCGGCGGCCGGGAGCCAGAGGAAGATCTCGCGGTTGCCCCGCGGCCCGGCCAGGCGGCTCTCGGCGCGGCCGCGCTCGGGGTGTCCGAGTTCCGCGGCCTGCGCCGCCACGCGGTCGGCCGCCTCCCGCCGAAGCGCGTCGTCCCGGACCACGCCGCCCTTGCCCACCCGCGCGCGCCCCACCTCGAACTGGGGCTTGACCAGGAGCAGCCAGTCGCCCCGGGGGGCGAGCGCCGCGAGGGCCGGCAGCACGTGCCGCAGAGAGATGAACGAGACGTCCACGGTGACGAGATCGGGCGGGAGCGGAAGCGCCTCGGGCCGCAGCCGTGCGATGTGGGTCCGCTCGAGGACGTGGACGCGCGGATCCGAGCGAAGGAGCGGCGCGAGCTGCCCGTAGCCCACGTCGACGGCGATCACCGCGCGTGCCCCGGCCTCGAGCAGGCAGTGGGTGAAGCCCCCGGTGGAGGCGCCGACATCGAGTACCACCCGCCCCTCGACGGGGACGCGGAGATCGGCGAGCGCGCCCGCGAGCTTCTCGCCGCCCCGGGAGACGAAGTGGCGGTTCTCTCCGCGCAACCGCAGCACCGCACCGGGTGCCACCCGGGTGCCGGGCTTGTCCACGGGAACGTCGTCGACGAGCACGCGACCCGCCCGGATGAGCGCCTGGGCGCGCGTCCGCGACCCGGCCAGGCCCTCGGCGACGAGCCGTTCGTCGAGGCGCGGGCCCTTCAGCGCCGCTCACCCCGGGCCAGGAGCTCGCGGGCCGCGGCGGCGATGCCGGCCCGGTCGAGACCGAGGCCCGCGCGCTGCGCCGCAGGGCTGCCGTGCTCGAGGGGAACATCCGGGATGGCGAGGACGCGGACCCGCGCCGTGACGCCGGCGGCGGCGAGGGCCTCGAGGACGGCCGCTCCGAAGCCGCCAAGGCCGCTGTGCTCCTCCACCGTGACCACGGCCCCACAGCGCCCCGCGAGGGCGGAGATGCGCTCCGCGTCGAGGGGCTTGGCGAAGCGCGCGTTGACCACCGCCGCGGAGATTCCCTCCGCGGCGAGCTCGGTCGCGGCGTCGAGGGCCTCGTGGGCCAGGGTGCCGAGGGCGGCGATCAGGACGTGGTCGCCGTCGCGGAGGAGCTCCGAACGCCCGATGGGGAGGCTCTTGATCTCCGGGTCGAGGGGGACGCCCCGCCCCCCGCCGCGCGGGTAGCGCACCGCCGCCGGCCCCGGGTGCTCCACAGCCGTGCGGAGCATGTGGCGCAGCTCGTTCTCGTCCTTGGGCGCCATGACCACCATGTTGGGAAGGGTCCGGAGGAAGGCGACGTCGTAGAAGCCCTGGTGGGTCGCGCCGTCGGCGCCCACGATCCCCGCCCGGTCGATGGCGAAGGTGACGTCGAGATTCTGGACGCAGACGTCGTGGACCACCTGGTCGTAGGCCCGCTGGAGGAAGGTCGAGTAGATCGCCGCAACCGGCTTGAGGCCCTCGGCGGCGAGCCCCGCGGCGAAGGTGACCGCGTGCTGCTCGGCGATGCCGACGTCGTAGAAGCGCGAGGGGAACTCGCGCTGGAAGCGGTCGAGGCCGGTTCCGCCGGGCATCGCGGCGGTGATCCCCACGATGCGCGGGTCCTCGTGCGCGAGCTCGATCAGGGTGTCCGAGAAGACCCGCGTATAGGACGGAGGACCGGGACGCGAGGGCTCCATGCGCCCCGAGGTCACTTCGAAGGGGCTCACACCGTGGTAGGTGAGCGGATCCCGCTCGGCGGGCTCGTAGCCGTAGCCCTTGGCCGTGAGCGCGTGGACGAGCACCGGGCCGTCTCCGGCCGCGAGCATCTCGCGCACGTTCTCGAAGGTCTCGAGCAGCACCTCGATGCGATGCCCCTGCACCGGCCCCACGTAGCGGAAGTTCAGCGCCTCGAAGAGCAACCCGGGCGAGAAGAAGACCTTGAGCGACTCCTCCGCCTTCTGCGCCCAGTGGAGCATGTCGCCCGGAAGCGTGCCCAGGAACTCCTTGGCGAAGCCCTTCATCCGCCGCACCATGGGAGCGGAGAGCTTCCGCGAGAGGAAGGACGAGAGCGCCCCCACGTTGGGGGAGATGGACATCTCGTTGTCGTTGAGCACCACCACCAGGTTCTTCTGGCGGAGCGCCCCGGCGTGGTTCAGCGCCTCGAAGGCCATGCCCGCGGTCATGCCGCCGTCGCCGATGAGCGCGATGGCGACCGCATCCTCTCCCCGGTGCTGGATGGCGCGCGCCATGCCGAGGGCGGCGGAGATCGAGGTGCCGGCATGGCCGGCGCCGAAGTGGTCGTACTCCGACTCGCAGGGGCGCAGGAATTTCCCGATTCCGCCCTCGCGCCCCATGGTCTCGAAGGCCTCCCGGCGGCCGGTGAGCATCTTGTGGGCATAGCCCTGGTGGCCGACGTCGAGCACCAGGCGATCGCGGGGGGTGTCGAAGACGTAGTGCAGCGCGGTGAGCAGCTCCACGGCACCGAGGCTCGAGGCGAGGTGCCCTCCCGTCCGGGAGACCTGTTCGACGATCTCCTCCCGGAGCTCCCGCGCCACCTCGCCGAGCCGGTCCCGCGGAACCTGCCGGAGATCCGCCGGCGAGCGGATGCCGTGAAGCCACTTCCTCGGGCTCATCGGGCCCTCCGGGCGGCGAACCGCGCGAGCTCGCGCAGGGGCGCCGCCCGGCCCCCGAAGCGCGCGAGCTCGGCGACGGCCGCCGCGAGCAGCGACTCCGATCGCCGGGCCGCCTCCTCGCGGCCGAGAAGCCTCACCATGGAGGCGGGTTCGTCGCGGCCGTCGTCGAGGAGGTCGTCGGCGATCTGGAAGGCGAGGCCCACCTTCTCGCCGAAGCTCCGCAGGCAGGCGACGTCGTCGCCATCGGCACCGGCCAGCAGTGCGCCCCCCGCGCTCGCCGCCGCCATCAGCGCCGCCGTCTTCCGCCGGTGGATGGAGGAGACCGCGGCCTCGGTGGCCTCCGACTCGGCGAGCGAGAGGTCGTCTGCCTGCCCGCCGACCAGGTTCCGGGAACCGGCGGCCCGGGCGAGCTCGCCCACCGCCGCCATCCGCCGCTCCGGCGCACCGTCGCCACCCGCGAGCAGCTCGAAGGCGAGCGCGAGCAGCGCATCCCCGGCGAGCACCGCCACGGCCTCCCCGTAGACGACGTGCACCGTGGGCCGGCCGCGGCGCTCCGCGTCGTCGTCCATGCAGGGGAGATCGTCGTGGATGAGCGAATAGGTGTGCACGAGCTCCACCGCCGCGGCCATGGGCAGCGCCGCCTCCGACGGACACCCGGCCGCCTCGGCGCCCGCGATCGCGAGCGCCGGTCGGATGCGCTTGCCGCCCGGAAACACCAGGTGACGCATGGCGCGGTGCAGGTCCCGGGGCGCTTCGTCCACCCCCGGAAGGACCTTCTCGAGCACGCCCTCCACGCGCCCGGCGCACGCCCCGAGATAGGCCTCCACGTCCACCGCTGCTCCCGCCCGCCCCCGGCGATCGGCCCGGGCGCGTCCCGAGCCCTAGGGCCGCGCCACCGCCGGGAGCTCCCCGGCCGCGGCCCGCAGGTCCTTGAGGCGCTCGAAGTAGGTCCAGCTCTTCAACACCTCGAGCGCGCGCGCCATCTGGAGGTCGAGCGCCTCCGGATCGGGCGCCGGCTCCGACTCCGGATCGGCCTCCTCGTGCGTCAGATGGCCCTCGAGGTCGCGCTCGCGCACCCGGCGCGGCTCCTCGGAGCCCGTCTCGGCCACCGGCTCGGCTGCATCCACCACGATATCGGGGTGGATGCCCACCTCCTGGATGGACCGATCCGCGGGGGTGTAGTAGAGCGCGGTGGTGAGCCGCAGACCGGAGCCGTCCTCGAGGGGGATGATCGTCTGGACGGAGCCCTTCCCGAAGGTGTCGGTGCCGAGCACGAGGGCGCGGTGGTGGTCCTGGAGGGCTCCGGCCACGATCTCCGACGCGCTGGCGCTCCCCGCGTTGACCAGCACCACCAGGGGGTAGGGCGGTTCGGTGCCCTCGGCGCCGGCGTGGAACTCCTGCCGCTGGCTCTCGAGACGGCCGCGGGTGGAGACGATGAGGCCCTCCTCGAGCCAGACGTCCGCCACCGCCACGGCCTGGTCGAGAAGCCCGCCCGGGTTGTCGCGGAGGTCGAGGACGAGGCCCTCGAGGCGCCCGCCGCTCTCCGACCGCAGCCGATCGAGGAGCGCGCGGAGGTCGTCGGCGGTCCGCTCCTGGAAGGATCGCACCCGCGCGTAGCCGTAGCCGGGCTCGAGCAGCCGCCCGATCACCGAGCGGACCTTCACGATGTCCCGCACGATGGTAAAGGCCCGCGGCTCCTCGAAGCCCTCCCGGAAGATCTGGATGGTGATCGGCGTGCCCCGCGGTCCGCGCATCAGCTGCACGGCCTCCACCAGCGTCATGTCCTTGGTGCTCCGGCAGGGCTCGTTCCAATCCTCCGGGGGCTCCTCGGGGCAGATCGCCACGATCTGGTCCCGCGCCCGGATCCCGGCCGCGTGGGCGGGCGTTCCCTCGATGGGGGCGATCACGTCGATGAAGCCCTGGCTGCTCTTGGAGATCTCGATTCCGAGGCCGGCGAACTCGCCCCGGGCGTCGATCTGCATCTCCCGGTAGACCTCGGGCGTGAGGAAGGAGGAATGCGGATCGAGCTCCGCGAGCATGCCCCGGATGGCGCCCTCGATGAGCTTCCGATCCTCCACCGGCTCCACGTAGTTCTTGCGGATCAGGCCGAGCACGCTGGTAAAGAGGCTGAGCTCCTCGTAGCGGGTCGCGGCGCCCGGGCGGACGCCCGTGATCGGGAGCGCCACCAGGGCGGCCACGGCACCGGCCGCGAAGCTCGTCAGGAGTCTCGCTCGGAAGTGGGCCATGGCCGCCGAGTCTAGCAACGGCCGGCGCCGGCTCCCGCCGCCCCCCGCGCTCAAGGCGCCCACCACGGTTCGGGATCGAGGGCCTCGGCACCGCGGCGGATCTCGAAGTGGAGGCCGGGCCCCGAAAGCGAGCCCGTGTCGCCCACCGTACCGATCACCTCGCCGCGGCCCACCCGCTCCCCGGCCTCCACCTCCACGGTGTCGAGATGCCCGGAGACGGTGAAATAGCCATCCCCGTGGTCGAGGATGACGAGCTTGCCGTAGCCGCGGAACCAGCCGGCGAAGCGGACCACCCCGTCGGCCACCGCGCGCACGGGCGCCCCGGCCGGGGCGCCGAACTCCACGCCCTTCCGCAGCACCGCGGTGTGGAACTCCCGGTCCACCACCCGGCCGAAGCGGCGCACCACCGGCGAGTCGACCGGCGGCTCGAGCTGGCCCCGCAGGGACTCGAAGGGCGGCCCCTCCGTGACGCGCTCCGCGGGCCGGCGGTCGAGGTCGTCGAGTGCCCGTTCGAGCTCCCGGGCCGCGCGCTCGAGCTCGGCGAGGGCCGATTCCTCCCGGGCCCGGCTGCTCCGCACCTCCTCGAGCAGCGCGACCCGACGGGCGCGCTCCCCTTCGAGGGCCGCGGTGCGGGCTGCCACCTCGCGGGCGGCCCGGGCCAGGCGCTCCTCTGCCTCCCCGGCTGCTGCCGCGGCCGCCTCGAGCGCCGCGTGCTCCTGCCGGTAGCGGTCGAGGAGCGCCCGGTCCCGATCGAGGAGGCGACCGAGCACGGCCAGCCGGAAGAGGAGGTCGCCCAGGTCCTCGGCGGAGAGGAGGAAGGCCAGCGGCCCGAAGTCGCCGGTGCGGTAGAGGGCCACGGCCCGGACCCGCAGCGACGCCCGGGTGCGGGCCAGGGCCGCCTCGAGGCCGGCGACCCGCTCCTCGAGGCCATGGCGCTCGCGTCGGGCGGCTTCGCGGCCGGCCTCCGCACGGGCGAGCTCGGCCTCGAGGCCCTCGAGGCGGCGGTCGATCTGCTCGAGTCGGCCGAGCAGCCCCTGCTCATCGCGCTCCCGCTCCTGGACCCGGGCCCGCCGCTCCTCGATGGCCCGGCGCAGGCGCTCGAGCTCGGTCTCCGAAGCCGGGGCCCTGCCCGGCGCCAGGGCCGCCGCCACGGAAAGCACGAGCAGCCCGACCGGACCGGCTCTCACCGCTCGAGCCCCCCCGCCACCGCCGCCGCGGAACCCACGAGGCCCAGGAGCCCCCCCGCCGCCACGAGCGCGAGCCCGCTGGCGACCCGCGGCCCGGGGCCCTCGAAGGAGCCGAGCCAGAGAAGCCCGTCCCCGAGGAGCGGCTCGGCGAGCGCCACGGCCAGCCGAAGTCCGACGGCGGCGAGCAGGCCTCCCGCCACGCCCTCGATCAGGCCCTCCAGGAGGAACGGGGTCGCGATGAAGGCGCGGCTCGCACCCACCAGATCGAGAATCTCGAGCTCCTCCCGGCGCGCGTGCACCGCCAGGCGGATGGTGCTGCCGACGATGAGGAGGGTCGCGAGCACGAGCACGGCACCGATCCCGACGGCGAGCCCGCGCATCAGGTCCAGGACCGAGGCGTAGCGCTCCAGCCACTCCGAGCCGTAGCCGAGCTCCTCGACCCCCGGGAGCTCCGACACCGCGGCGCGCAGGCGGGCCACCGCCTCGGGCGCGCGCGCACCGGCTCCGGGGACGATCTCGAGCGAGGCGGGAAGCGGCTCGCCCTCGAGGACATCGAGGATCGGGAAGCGCGCTCCGAAGCGCTCGCGAAAGCGCCGCTCGGCCTCCCCGGGATCGACGAGGTCCACCGCCGCCACGCCGGGCAGTTCCGCGACCCGGCGCCGGAGCGCCTCGCGCGCCTCCGCGTCGAGCGACTCGTCCACCCATGCGACGATCCGCATCTGCCCGGCGGCGCGATCGAGGACCGTCTCGAGGCCCGAGAGCGCCATCCAGAAGCCGCCCACCAGCACCAGCGTCGCCGACAACGTGATGACCGCCACCGCGGTGGTCACCGGGTTGGCCACGAGGCCGCCGAGCGCTGCCGACACCGCCCAGCGGATGCGGGAGGGAAGGCCCCTCACACGCCAGGACCCGCCGGACGGTCCTCGACCAGCCGGCCGCCGGCCAGGTGGAGGGTGCGGCGGCGGTAGCGCTCCACGAGCGGGAGGTCGTGGGTGGCGACGAGCACCGTGGTTCCGGCCGTGGCGGCCGCCACGAGCAGGTCCATGATCTCGACGGTGAGCTCGGGGTCGAGGTTTCCCGTCGGCTCGTCGGCGAGGAGGATCTCGGGTGCGTGGACCAGCGCCCGCGCGATGGCCACCCGCTGCTGCTCGCCGCCCGACAGGGATCGCGGCCGGTGGTGGCGGCGGTGCTGCAAGCCGACCTGCTTGAGCACGCGGAAGGTACGCGAGCGGGCCTCGCGCGCCGGGGTGCCCACCACGTCGAGGGCGATGCGCACGTTCTCCTCGACGGTGCGCGCGGTGAGCAGCTTGAAGTCCTGGAAGACGACGCCGATCTGCCGGCGCAGCGCCGGGATCGCGCGGGAACGGAGGCGGGCGACGTTGCGGCCCCGGATGATGATCTGGCCCTCGCTCGGGCGCTCGGCCGCGAACAGCAGCTTCAGCAGGGTCGTCTTCCCGGCGCCACTGGCACCGGTCACGAAGACGAACTCCCCCCGGCGCACCTCGAGGTCCACGTCCCGCAGGGCGTAGCTCCCGGCCAGGTAGGACTTGGACACGTGGTACATGCGGATCGGCACGTCGCCGCCCGCCGCCTCCCCCGACTCTCCGAGCCGCCCGGGCCGGCTCACGGAGCCGAGGGGTCACCGCGGGAGACGCGCTCGACGAGGTAGTCGAAGATCACCTCGTCGAGCCGCCGGTCGCCGATCCGACCCGCACCGAAGGTCCGGGCCCGCCGCTCCCGGACGCCCGCTGGCACCGGCATCTCGAGGGTCGACCGTCCGGCGCGCCCCTCGGCCGGCCCGGCGTCGGGAGAGGCCAGGGCCGTGCCCGTCCGATCGGCCGGATCCTCCTCGAGTGCCTCGATCCGGGAGTCGAACTCGCCTCGGGTCAGCCGCCGCAGCATCTCCTTGTGCTGCTCCTGCATCAGCTCCCGGACCGCATCCTCCATCTCGGGGCTGTCCGGGTCCTTCTCGTCGAGCAGCTCGCCGTATTCCGTGCGGAGGGTGGCGAGGATCTCCCCCTCTCGGAAGAGATGGGTGACGATGCGGGGGCGATTCCTCCCACCGTCCTCGGTCTGGACGTGGAAGCCGAGCCCCCGGTGGCGGACGTTGGTATTGAAGCCCGTGAGCATGCGCGGCCGAAGCCCCCCGATCCTCGGCGGTTTCCCAGTGTGCGAGACCCGGCGGCCGCCGGCAACCGACCCGCAGCGTCTATCGGCTCTGCAACGCGAGGCCTGAACCTCCCGTATCATGCCGGCGGGCCCGGGAGCCGATCGAAATCCGGCCCGGACCCGGCAGCGCGCCCGGCACGGGGCGGAAGTCCGGGCGAGGAGGATTCATGGGCAGACGAGGACGCGGAGCGGTGATCACCAGCGACCGGGGCCATGTCCGGCGACACCGGCGCGCGGCGGTCCCCCTGGTGGCCGCCGGCCTGCTGCTGCTGCCCGGCCCGGCCGCGCGCGCCGAGGGGGTTCGCGACCGCTTCAACGAGGCCAACCGGACGCTCAACTTCTGGCTTTTCGACCACGTCTTCGAGCCGGTGACCCACGGCTACAACCTCCTGGTCCCGAAATGGGGGCAGAGCCGCGTGCAGGGGGTGGTGGAGAACCTCGACCGCCCGCGGGACATCGTGAACAGCCTGATGCAGGGCAAGCCCGGCCGCGCCGCGAAGCACACCGCCGCCTTCCTGGTCAACAGCACCGTCGGCCTGCTCGGGATGTTCCGCGTCTCCGACCTGCTCTTCGAGGACGAGAGCCCGGAGACCACCGACGAGACCCTGGGCCGCTACGGGCTGCCCCCGGGCGCCTACCTGGTGCTGCCGATCTACGGGGAGACCTGTCCGCGCTGCCTGGTCGGCGCGGTGGGCGACGCGGCGCTGAACCCGCTCTTCTGGGTCGGCGGTGAGGCCGGCCCGGCCATCGGGGCCGGGGTCCGCATCGTGGGCGACATGAACGCCCTCGCCCGCCGGATGCCCACCCCCTTCGCCGACGATGCCGAGTGGGAGGTCTTCCACGAGCGGATCCGGAAGCGACACAGCCTCGACGAGGCCGAGCGCCTCTTCTTCGAGAACAAGCGCCTCGACGTGGAGGACTGAGGGGGCACCCCGCGGCCGCGGCCACGTGGGGCGGCCCCCTTGCAGCCTCCGGCTGCAGCTCAGACGGGCGGGCCGCGGCGCCGGCCGAGGGCGGCGAGCACGCCGAGCCCCGCCAAGCCCAGCAGCAGCGAGCCCGGCTCCGGCACCGGAGGGAGCTGCGCGCGCCCCGGGGAGGGGTCCGACAGCACCGCGAAGTCCAGGTGGTTGCGGTCGGTATCCCGGTCGCTCGGTACCCGCCCCAGACTGGATCCGGCCGGTGCATCCGGCGCGGGCAGCCCCTCTCCAGCGAAGACGAGCCCCGGTTCGAAGACCCCGTAGGCCACGGCGTCGACCACCTCGTCGTCGAGACGAAGCACCAGCGAGTCGGGGCCGTTCTGCAGGTCGAAGTCGAGCAGGAGGTCCGCGCCGGGCACCTCGCTGCTTCCATCCGCCCGGCGGTCGGCGACCACGAAGAGGCCGTCCTCCCCGAGGATCCCGGAGAGTGCGAGGACGGGACCCACCGCCCCTCCGGCGCCGTTGACCCCCTCGAGCCGGTAGCCGGCGAGATCGGTACCCGGTTCGCCGTAGAGCTCCACGAAGGAGCGCCCGTCGTCGGCTCCGGTGGCGTCGTAGAGCACCTCCGAGATGATGGGGAGTGCTCCCGCCTCGCCGGTGAGCGCGCACAGGGCCGCCAGCGACCCTCCGAGCAGAAGACGCGCCCCGCGGCTGTGCTTCGGGAATCTCATGGGTGATCACCTTCCTTCGGGACCGGGGTGGTCGATTGGGGAGCGGGCGGCCGACCGACGGCCCGGCCGAACCAGCCGCCTGTCCAGGCGTCGAGGCCGGCGGCGAGCTCCGCAGCCCGGAGCGCGAGGAGGGCGCGCTCGGGGCCGGAGGGGATGCGATCGAGCTCGAGGCGGAGACGCTGCCGCTCGAAGTAGAGGCGGGTCACTTCGCCCAGCACGTCGTCCCGAAGGGCGACGAGCGCGCGCAGCTCGCGCGAGGCGTCGATGCGCTCGGGGTCGAAGACCAGATCGCGCAGGTCCACCGAGATCCGGAGCCGGGCGCCGTATTCGAGGTCCCGGTCGACGTCGGCGTCGCGAAGGACCCGGTGCTCTCCCGAGAGGAAGGCCTCGTCCCGCTCCCGGGTGCGCCGCCGGTCCCGCCCGCCGTAGAGCTCGAAGTCGATCTCGGGCATCCGCCCGCGCCTCGAGGCGGCCCGGCGCAGGTCGTCGAGAGCCCGTGCCTCGAGACCGAGGTACCGGAGCGCGGCACGGTGGACCGCCTGCACCGGCGGGTCCGTCCCGGCCGCCTCCCCCGCGCCCCGAGGCGCGGTCGGGCGACGACGGTTCGCCGGACCCGCCGTGGCCGGACCGGGCGGCACCGCCCACAGGCGCCGCCGCCCGAGCAGGAACACCGCCTCCCCCCGAACCGCGGCATCCACCCCGGGCCGGGATCCCGGGGGCCCCGGAGCCGGCCGGAGCGGGGCCCCGGGCGGCACGGCCAGGAGGAAGCCGCGGGTGGTGGCCACCACGAGGGCACGGGGCCCGGCGGCGAGCGCCGTCGGCCGCGCACCCGGTCGCAGGACGAGCTCCCGGACCCGGCCGCCGTGTGGGCCGAACTCGTGCAGTGCCTCGCCCGTGAGCACCAGGAGCTCGCCCGGCGCCGGAAGCGCGACGTCCACCACGGCCTCCCGCGAGCCGGGGCCGGCCCGGTGGCGAAGCCGCAGGCCCTCGAGCCGAAGCGAGCTCCCCCGCCGCTCGAGGCGAGCCTCGAAGACCTCGCGGTCCGATGCGAGCGCGATGCGACGAGCCGGGACCTGCGGAGCCGGGGTGCGGACGATCCGGAGCCCCCGCGCGGCCGCCCCCGAGAGCCCACCCGGCCTCCGCCCGTCGCGGCCGAAGACCTCGACCCCGCCCGGTCGGAGCAGCAGGGCGAAGCCCCCGAGGCACGCGAGCCGCCGCGCCGGGGCGGTGTTCTCGCGCTCCGGGGCGTGGCCGGCCTCCGACCCCTCCGTGCCCGGGAGGGAGGCGAGCCGGCGCACCGCCCCCCCGGCCTCCCGAAACAGGAGCGCGTCGGGCAGGAGGACGAAGAGCCCGCCACCCGGGGCGGCGCAGAGCCCGCGGACGGGTGCGCGGGCGAGCACGCGACCCGCCCGCCCCGGAACCCGCAGGCCGCGCGCGTCCCCGACCGCCGCCCCCGTATGGGGGCCGTCTTCCAGGATCGCCAGGGCCGCTCCGCCCTCGCCCTCGACCGCCGCGAGGGCTCGGGCCGCCGGCCATGCCGCCTCCCCGGCAGCGGGTGCCGGAAGCAGGAGCGAAGCCACGACGAGCGAGGCGGGCCGCCAGTGCACGGCGGGCCGGAAAAGCAAGGACCGTGCCCCCGGGACCGCCCTTCGGCGCGCCGGTGGCGCGGCCCCGGGGTGTCACGTGAACCCGAGGTCTCCGGGCGGCCGTCTCCCCGGGTCCACCCGTTCGGGTCCCGGGTTGACGGTCCTTTCGACGTCGAGAACACTGCGCCCATGCGAGCCCCCCGGTGGTGCCTCCTGCTGCTCGCGGGCGCAGGCCTCGCCGCACCCGGTACCCTCGCACCGCCGGCGGCCGCCGAGGAGCCCCGGGCCGGTCGCGGTCGGGAGCCGCTGCGCATCTACAAGTGGGTGGACGAAAACGGCATCGCCCACTACACGACCCGCCTCGACCGCATTCCGGAGCACCTGCGCGACCGGATCCGCGAGCCGCGGTCCCTCGACGAGCGACCCGGCCCGGCGACCGAGGACTGGGCCCGGCGGGACGCGGATTCCGGGCCCGTCCCCCCCGCCCCGGATGTGGAGGGAGGGGGATCGGGCGCAGGCCGGCCCGTGGCCGCGGTGGGTCCCGACCTCGAGGCGCGGATCGCCGCCCTCGAGCGGGAGATCGCGCGGGACCAGGAGCGGCTGAAGGAGCTGATCAGCGCCCCGCCGGAGGAGCTCGAGGCGCCACTTCCCGAGCTGCCCGCCTTCCGCGAGATCGCGCAGCGCCTGCCGAGGCTGCAGGCCGACCTGCGCCTCCTCCGGCGACAGCGCGCGCCTGCCACCGGAATGTAGGGCCGTGACCTGCTCAGACCCCCTGGTGGCCCTTTGCGGCGGCGTGGGGGCCGCCCGGTTCCTCGGCGGGCTCGTGAGCGTCGTCCCGCCGGAGGCCGTGGTGGCCGTCGTCAACACCGGCGACGACCGCCGCTTCTACGGCGTGCATGTGGCGCCCGACCTCGACATCGTCACCTACACCCTCGGCGGCGTCGTCGACCGGGAGCGCGGCTTCGGGCTCGAGGGCGACACCACCGCCGTGATCGACGCCCTCGAGCGGTTCGGCCACGAGACCTGGTTCCGGCTGGGCGACCGGGACCTCGCGACCTGTCTCCACCGCACCCTCCGGCTCGAGGCCGGCGCTGGGCTCGCCGAGGTCACCGACGAGATCCGCCGGGCGTTCGGCGTGCGTACCCGGATCCTTCCGATGAGCGAGGCCCCCTGCCCCACGTTCATCGAGCTCGCAGGCGGCCGCCGCCTGCACTTCGAGGAGTACCTGGTGCGCGACGGGGCCCCGAGCGACGTGGTGGCGGTGGACCTGTCTGCCGCAGAGGCCGCAGGGCCCGCTCCCGGCGTCCTCGAGGCCATCGCCGCCGCCCGGGCGATTCTGGTCTGCCCGAGCAACCCGGTGGTCTCCATCGGCCCCATCCTGGCGGTACGCCGCATCCGGGAGGCGATCGCCGCCGCCGGGGTCCCCGTGGTGGCGGTCTCCCCCATCGTCGGAGGGGCCCCGATCAAGGGCCCGGCCGACCGGCTGCTCCGCGCGGTGGGTGCCCGGGTCTCCGCCTCCGGTGTGGCGGACTTCTACGGGGACCTCCTGACCGGCTTCGTGCTCGACTCCCGGGACGCGGCCGAGCTCCCGGCCGTCCGGGCCCGCGGGATCGAGGCGGTCGCGGTCGATACCATCATGCGGAACCCCGAACGCGCCGCGGAGCTGGCCCGTGCGGTCCTCCGCCTCGCGG
>JALSIO010000474.1 GCA_026989995.1 Myxococcales bacterium | reverse complement strand
GCCGCGAGGCCGAGCTGAGCAAAGGTCACGGAATGCGCCCCCGGGCCGGCGGCGGAAGCCGGTCTCCCGGCGTACCCTGCCGATCCGGAGGCTCCGCGGGGGCCTCGGGCATGTCCGTGACCAGCCACAACAGCGCCGTGACCAGCGCGGCGAGCGCGTAGCAGAGCACGGCGACGGCCGCCCAGTCCGGCAGCCCGAGGAGAGTCCCGGGCGCGGCGCCGGAGTCGCGGTACCAGGGGATCGACGCGCCGTAGAGCAGGGCCAGGAGCCCGAGGAGGAGCCGCCGGAGAGGGCGCCGCCCGGACCGCGGCGCGTCCGCGGAAGGTCCCTGGTGCACGGACACAGGCTACCGAAGAGCCGCGGAGTCGGGGGATGGCGCCGGCCCCGCGGCCCACGACACCCCCGTGCAGCCCGCCCGGGTCGCCGGGCCCCCGCCCCTACCCCTCGAGATCGAGTCCGAGCTGCGGAGGAGCTTCCGGCGGGGCCAGGCAGCGCGGATCGTCGTGGGTGGGAGAGTTGACCCACCGGGAAACCGGACGGAACTCGATCCACTCCGGTGGAAAGGGCCTCAGGAGCGGAAGCAGCACCGCCGGATCCTCGACGGAGCGGTCCAGCCACACGCCGTGGACCTCGCGGGGGAGGATCACGGGCATCCTTTCGTGGATGGCCGAGAGCGGTTCGGGTGCATCGGTGGTGATGATGGCGAAGGTGTCGAGCACGGATCCGTCGTCGCCCCGCCACCGCTCGGCGAGGCCCGCCATGGCGAAGACCTCCCCGCCCCGAACGCGGACGTGGAAAGGCTGCCGTGGCCCCTGCGCGCGGCGCTGCCACTCGTAGAAGCCGTCGGCCGGAACGAGGCACCGGCTGCGACGAAAGGCGGTGCGGAACGCCGGCTTGCGGGCCACGGTCTCCGCCCGCGCGTTGATCAGGCGGTTTCCCATCCGGGGATCGCGCGCCCAGCCGGGCAGCAGGCCGAAGCGCCGCGCCCGGAGCACCCGGCCCCGGTCTTCGCGGGCCGGCTCGAGGATCGCGGCGTCCTGCCCCGGCGCGATGTTGTACCGCGGGCGGCGCAGCGCCTCGGGGAGCTCGACCCGCACGTCCGGCCCGAAGGCCCGGGCCACCTCCTCGGCACCGCGCGTGAGCGTGAAGCGCCCGCACACCGAGGCGAGCCTAGCAGCAGCCCCGCTTCCCCGGCTGCGCCGGAGGGGCCGCCGCCGCTACGCTTGCCCGGCCGCCTCCGGAGCGGCGGCAGGGAGGCGGAGACGGTGCGGTCCGGGAGCCTGCGCAGGAGGGAACCCGACGAGCTCGCCGACGCGGGGGTTTCCCTGCTTCGGGCGGCCCTCGGCGGCGTGCTGATGGGTCTCGCCAACCTCGTGCCCGGCATCAGCGGCGGCACGATGCTGCTCGCGGCGGGGGTGTACCACGCCTTCGTGGATGCGGTGGCGGAGATCACCACCTTCCGCTTGCGCCGGCAGGCCATCGTGACGCTCGGGGCGATCGGGGGTGCCGCCGCGCTGGCGATCCTCCTGCTCGCGGGACCGACCCGGACCCTGGTGCTCGAGCACCGCGCAGCCATGTACAGCCTCTTCATCGGGTTGACCCTGGGCGGCGTGCCGCTCGTCCTGCGGCTCGCGCGTCCCGTCGATGGCTCCTTCGTGGCCGCCGCGGCCTGCACGACCGCCGCCATGGTGCTCCTCGGTGTCGGAGAGCCCGCCGGGTCCACCGAGCCCTCGCTGCTGCGGCTGCTCCTCTCGGGCCTCGCCGGGGCGAGCGCCATGGTGCTCCCGGGCATCAGCGGGGGCTACCTGCTCCTGCTCCTCGGTCAGTACGTCCCCATCCTCGGCGCCATCGACCGGCTGAAGCAGGCCGCGCTCGGCGCAGCCGGCCCCGACATCGCGGCCCTCGTACCGGCGCTGCAGATCCTCCTCCCGGTGGCCGCGGGCGCCGCGGTGGGGATCGTCGGGGTGAGCAACGCCCTCCGCTGGCTGCTGCACCACCACGCACGACCGACCCTCGGTGCGTTGCTCGGCCTGCTGCTCGGATCGGTCGTGGGCCTCTGGCCCTTCGCAGAGCCCGCGGCGCCCGGGCCCGCCCGGGCCCAGGCGCTCGCGCCCGGCGGGACCGCAGATCTCGCTGCGCACCGCGCCCCCCTCTCGCGCCGCATGCCGGGACCGGGCGAGGCCGCGGGCTCGGTGCTCCTCGTGCTCGCCGGCCTCGCCGTGACCCGCGCCATCGATCGGCTCGGCGGAGAGGAAGCGTAGGCGCGGGAGTGGGAATGCCGCTTCCCTGCCGTGCGCAGCCGGGGCACCGGCAACGGGCGCGCAGGGGCACGGCCCACGGCCGCGGGGCCGCTCGCCCCTCCCGAGGATGGAAACCGGGGACACCGGCATCGCACGCTTCTTGCAGGGAACCCGGGCATGATCCGCTTCCCGTCCCCCACCTCGCGGCGGGGTGGCCGGCTCCTGCTCGCCGGGGCGGCGGGGCTCGCCCTCGGCTGTGGCCACGGCAAGGTGGACCGGCACATCGACCGCA
>JALSIO010000473.1 GCA_026989995.1 Myxococcales bacterium | reverse complement strand
CTTCCGCGAGGGGGCCCCGCTCGCGGTCCCGGGTCGCGGCCCGGTGCGGGTGGCGCTCCCCGAGTTCTCGGCCGACGTCGCCGTCCGCATCGAGCCCCTCCCCTGAACTCCGCCGCCGGGCGACGCGCCCGCCCCGCCCGGGCGGGCGCCGGGAGCGCGCGCCGGCCGGGGCGCCGCCGTCGCCCGGCGGCGTTCAGTGGCGGCGGGGCGCGACCTCGAGCCCCACCCGGCTGCGCCAGGTGCCGCGGGCGAAGACCACGCCGAGCAGGGCGCTGCGGGCCAGGTGGTCGAAGGCCAGGGCGGCCCACACGTAGATCACGTCGAGCTCGAGGAGGTGGCCCGCGAGCCAGGCCAGGGGCACCCGGAAGGCCCAGTTCCCGAGCGCGGCGGCGAGCAGGGGCGTCAGGGTGTCGCCTGCGCCGCGCAGCGCCCCGCCCAGGGTGAAGTGGAGCGCGAGCAGCGGCTGGGCGAGGGCGAGGAGCAGCATGAAGGGCACGAGCTCCGCCACCACCGTGGGGTCGGCGGTGAAGGCGCGGGCGAGCGGCTCCCGCACCCCGGCGAAGAGGAGCCCGAGGCCGATGGAGGTGAAAAGAGCGAAGCGCAGGCAGCGCGCCGCCGCCCGCCCGGCCGCCTCCGGATCGGCGGCGCCGAGGGCCTGGCCCACGAGCGTCGAGGCCGCCACGGCGAAGCCCGTGCCGGGGATCCACGAGAAGGAGAGGAGGCGGACGCCGATCGTGTAGGCGGCGAGCGCGGCGCTCCCGTAGATCCCCACCAGCGAGAAGTAGGCCATCATGGCGGCGTTCATCACCACCCGCTCGCCCACTGCGGGCAGCGAGATGCGCAGCACTTCGCTGTAGATGCCGTGGGCCTCGCGCAGGTCCCGCAGGCTCACGCGGATCGGCACCGGTCCGCCGGCCGTGGTGCCCACGGCCACGAAGAGGACCAGCCCGAAGACCTGCGAGACGGCCGTCGCGAGGCCCGCCCCGGTGAGTCCGAGCTGCGGCGCTCCGAGCTCTCCGTAGATGAGGGCGTAGTTCAACACGGTCTTCACCACGGTGACGGTGGACGCCAGGATCATCGGCGTGCGGGTATCCCGCACCGCCCGGAAGGCGCTTTCCAGGGTGATGGTCACGGCCAGGATCGCCGTCGCACCGAGGGAGAGCTGGAAGTAGGGGCGCCCGATGTCGATGACCCGGGGATCGGCGCCGAGCAGCGCCATGCACCGGTCGGGAAGGAGGACCGTCCCGGCCGCAAAGGCGGTACCGAGGGTGACGGCCATCGCGAGGGAGGCCGCCAGGGCGTGGCGGGCACGCCGGTAGGCGCCGGCGCCCACCGCGCGCGCCATGAGCGCCACGCAGGCGATGCCGATGGCGAAGAGCACCGACTGGCCGAGCCAGAGGTACTGGGTCGCGAAGCCCACCGCGGCGATCGCGTCGGAGGGCAGGGCGCGGAGCATGGCGATGTCGATGAGGCTGACCGCGCTCGCGAGCACCTGGGAGAGGATCACCGGCCAGGCGAGGGCCCAGATGTCCCGATCGCCGTAGCCCGTCTGCCGGTGCGGGTGCGCGGCGCCGGCGGCACGGGCCGCCACGGCCGCCGCAGGGATCGCCGGGGAGCCTTCGGGGTCTTCGATGTCCTCGAGGTCGCTCGGGAGCTCCGCTGCGCCGGCCTCCTCGGGATCGGAGGAGCGTCGGGGCATGGGGCGGCGGATCCTACCGGAGCGCCCGGCGGCGCGCCAGCACCGCCGGCCCGGCGGCGCTACAGGCGGCCCACCGCGCGCTGGGCGCGGTCGAGGTCGCGCCGGTCGAAGCGGAAGCGCAGCAGGGCCAGTCCGGACAGCGCGTAGAACACCGCGGGAAACCAGGAGTAGAGGGCGACCATGGTCTGCTTCACGGTTTCGGTCTGCGGCACGCCCGGGCGATAGCCCACCTGCTCGAGGATCTGCAGCGCGGCGAAGGCCGTGACGGCGTTTCCGCACTTGGTCACGAAGGCCCAGATCGCGAAGTAGTTCGCCTCCCGCCGGCGGCCGGTACGGGCCTCGTCGTAGTCGATCAGGTCGGCGACGATCGAGGGCGGAAGCGAGAGGTAGTTGCCGAAGCTCACGCCACCGAGGACCAGGAGCACCGAGAACCAGGCCACCCGGCCCTCGTCGAGCCAGGCACAGCCGAGGCTGCTCACCGTGGCCAGGCAGATGGCCACGCCCCAGGTGGCCCGCTTGCCGAGGCGGACCGAAAGCCGGTTCCAGACCGGGAGGGAGGCGATGCCCGAGCTGAAGTAGACGAGGAGGTAGTAGGACCAGGTCGGCATCCAACCGGGGATCTTCGCGGCCCACCACTCCGGCGTGCCGATGATGTAGACGGAGATGTAGATCACCAGCACCGCGGGAATGGCTGCACCGATGGCCGAGAGCCCGAAGGCCACCAGCAGCCGGCGGAAATGGGGGTTCTCCAGCGTGGCGACCCAGCCGGCGTAGGGGCCGAGGGGCGGGCGACCCTGGAATTCCGGGCGCTCCCGCGTGACCACGCCCGTGAGGAC
>JALSIO010000472.1 GCA_026989995.1 Myxococcales bacterium | reverse complement strand
CTACCGCCTCGAGGGGCGGACCGCCTTCGTCCGCCTCGACGACGGCAAGGTCAACGCCTTCACCCTCGACGTCCTCCGGGCGCTCGGCGAGGCCCTCGCCCGGGCCGAGAAGGAGGCGCGGGTTCTCGTCCTCCTCGGCCGCGATGGCCGCTTCTCGGGGGGCTTCGACCTCTCCGTCATGCGGGGCGGCGGGCCCGCCGTGGTGGAGCTCGTCTCCGCGGGGGCTCGCTTCGCCACCCGCCTCGTGGAGTCCCCCCTCCCGGTGGTCCTCGGCTGCAGTGGCCACGCCGTGGCCATGGGGGCGGTCCTGCTCCTCGCCGGGGACCTCCGCATCGGTGTGGACGGCCCCTACCGCATCGGGCTGAACGAGGTCGCCATCGGCATGACCCTGCCGTGGTTCGCCATCGAACTCGCCCGGGAGCGCCTGTGCCCCACCCACTTCCCCCGGGCCGTGGCCCTCGCCGAGATCTTCTCGCCCCGCGGCGCCGTGGAGGCGGGCTTCCTCGACCGCGTCGTCGCGCCCGAGGCCCTCGACGAGGCCTGCCTCGACGCCGCCCGCGCCCTCGAGGCCCTCGATGCGAAGGCCCTCGCCGCGACCAAGGGGCGCATCCGCGGCGACCTCGCGCGGCGCCTCCACGAGTCGCTCGCGAAGGGCTGAGCCGGCGGTGCGAGCCGGCACGGGCCGGGCCGCGGCGGGGCGGGCCCGTGCCGTCGCCGCTCGTCGGCTCGCGGGTCGGGCGGGGGCGTGGCGCGCCGGTGGCGGGCCCGCGCGGGTGCCGCCGGGGGAGGCTCCATGGGCGTCGTCGAGACCATCGCCCTCACCATGGGCGTCGGCTGGGCCAGCGGCCTCAACCTCTACGCCGCGGTCGCCGTCCTCGGCCTCCTCCACCAGACCGGCCACCTCGTCCTCCCCCCCGACCTCCTCGTCCTCGCCGATCCCCTCGTGATCGGCGCGGCGCTCCTCATGTACGTGGCCGAGTTCTTCGCCGACAAGGTTCCCGGCGTCGACACCGGCTGGGACGCCGTCCACACCTTCATCCGCATCCCGGCCGGCGCCCTCCTCGCCGCCGGCGCCGTCGGCGATCTCTCTCCCGCCGCCGAGGTCGCCGCCGCCCTCGCCGGCGGCACCCTCGCCGCGGGAAGCCACTTCGTGAAGGCCGGGAGCCGTGTGCTCATCAACACCTCCCCGGAGCCCGTCACCAACTGGACCGCCTCCCTCGCCGAGGACACCGCCGTCCTCGCGGGCCTGTTCACCGCCCTCTACCACCCGTGGATCTTCCTCGGCCTCCTCGCCGCCTTCGTGCTCCTCGCGAGCTGGCTGCTCCCGCGCCTCGCCCGCGGCATCCGCCGCGTCTTCGCGACCCTCGCGGGCTTCTTCCGCCGCCGCCCCGCCCCGGACCGGGGCCCCGGTCCGGACTCCTGAAGGCACCCCCTCCCGATACGGCCCGCGGCCGCGTCGCCCTCCCCCTCCTCGCCGCCGCGCTCCTGGTCACCGGCTGTGCGGCCGGTTCCGGCCGGAGCCACCGCGCCCCTGCCACCGGCCCGGCGGCCGCCATCACCCGCCCCGAGGTCGCGGCGCTCCTCGCCCGCTACCGCGAAGCCCTCGCCGCGTGCGACCGCCCCGCCCTCGCCCGTGTCTGGTCCCCCCGCTTCGCCGACGCCGCGCTCGCCCTCTGCGACCGCTGCGGCCCCCTCGAAGCCGAGATCGAGCTCCTCCACTTCACCGGCACCGGCCCTACCCCCACCGTCGACTTCCGCGAAACCGTCCGCTGCCCGACCGCCGGCTTCTCCCTCGACCACCACCTCCGCGCCCGCCTCGAGCGCCACCCCAGCGGCCAGCTCGGCCTGGGCGATCTGGTGGCCCGCGAGGCGCCGAAGGGCGCCGGGGATTGAGGGCCTTCGTGGCAGGGGGGCGCCAGCGGCGCACGGAGCTACCGCGGGCGTGCGCGCCATGCCGGCGATCGCGCGGGCCGTGGTCGAGCGCCGTGGATCCAGGCGGTTCTCACCGCCCGGCGCCGAAACCGGCCCGCCACTCCCGACTCGCCAGCCCGCCCGCCGCCGGTGGCGGGGGAGCGGGCGGCTCGATCCGTGTCGTTCCCTCCGCCCGCGGGGCAGTTGGGCCTCAGGGGGGGCCGGCTTGGGTCGCCCCGGGTTTCTCACCGACTTGGCCACCGAGGCTGGTTGGAGGTGGAATGCGGGTCGCCAGGCGCCGGACGGAGCGGCCGCGTTCCCACCGCTGGCGTCGGTGGTATGGCTGGGCGGGCGCGGATGCATGGGTACTCGAGTTCGGGGGATTCCGACCGCGTATCCGGGCGACCGTCCCTCCGAAACACCGCGCGTCGTGGCTCGGCCCGCTGGGTCGGCCCGACGATTGCGCAGGGGCTCGGCGAACACCGACTGGAGGCGGAAGGCTGGCCTTCTCGCCGAGCGGTACGTCCTTCGCGACGACCTCCGCGGCCGGCGCGACGTCTTCTTCCCGCGGTAGCGCCATTCTCGAAAAGGCCGGGCCCTTTCAGCCGAGCGCGCCGAACTCCA
>JALSIO010000471.1 GCA_026989995.1 Myxococcales bacterium | reverse complement strand
CGATCCGGGCTTCGCCAACGACATCCTCCCGCTCGTCCTCTCCGGCCTCTGCGAGCGTTTCAAGGAGATCCGGGTGCAGGAGGTGGTCAACTACGCCACCTACGACCAGCCCGAGGTGGTCTTCGGGACGATGGGCTTCGGCAAGCCCCTCGACCACACCCCGCTGCTGCTCATGCCGGGTGCCCTCTCCTTCGCGTGGGGCGGGACGATCCGGCTTCTCGCGCGGGGGCTCGGCCTCGAGCTCGACGAGATCCGGGAAGTCTACGAGAAGCGGCCCGCACCGGAGAGCTTCGACGTGCCCATCGGCCACGTTCCGGAGGGCACCATGGCGGCGCTGCGCTTCGAAGTGCAGGGGATCGTGCGTGGGCGTCCCGTGCTGGTGGTGGAGCACGTGACGCGGCTCCGCGACGACCTCGCCCCGGACTGGCCCCAGCCCGAGGGCCGGGGCGGCTACCGCGTCCTCATCGAAGGCGTGCCGCGGATGACCCTCAGCCTGGAGATGGAGGACGAGCAAGGAGACCACGCGGTCGGCGGGGTTCTGCTCACGGCGACGCGCCTCGTGAACGCGATTCCCGCCGTGTGCGAGGCACCGCCGGGCCTGCTCTCCGCCCTCGACCTGCCGCTCATCACGGGCCGGGGCCTTCTGGCGGACTGAGTCGCCGCCGCCACGGCGGTGCGCGGCGCGCTGACATCATGGCGCCCCCGGGCGGCCGTCAGGCCCCGGGGCGCGCGGCGCCGGGGTGGGGCGGCGGCAGGGGTGGCGGCTCCCGCCACCCCACGCCCTCCACCTCGGCGACGAGGTCCACGCCGCGGCTCCCGGTGATGCGCACCCGGAGGAGATCGCCGGGCCGCACGCCCGGATCGCTCCGCCGCACGTGGGTCACGCCGTCCACCTCCGGCGCCTGGGAACGGAGCCTCGCGACCGCCCCGGCCGGTCCGACCCGGTCCACGAGGACCTCCTCCACGTGACCCACGCGGGCGCGGAGCTTCTCCTCGAGGATCCCGGTCTGCAGCTCCACGAGGCGCCGGAAGCGCTCGCGGGCGACCTCCCGCGGGACCTTCTCGGAAAGCCCCGCGGCGGCCGTCCCCTCCTCGTCGGAGTACCGGAAGACGCCGAGACGGTCGAAGCGGGCCCACCGCACGAAGTCGAGGAGCTCGTCGAAGTCCTCGTCGGTCTCGCCCGGGAAGCCCACGATGACGGTGGTGCGCAGGGTGAGATCGGGGACCGCGCTCCGGAGCTTTTGCACGAGGCGTTCCTGCCGCGCCCGGGTCGTGCCCCGGCGCATGGCCCGAAGCACGCGGTCGCTCGCGTGCTGGAGGGGCACGTCCACGTAGGGGAGCAGCCGCCGTCCGGCGGCGAGGGCCTCGACCAGCTCGTCGGTCACCGCGGAGGGGTAGAGGTACAGGATCCGGATCCAGGGGAGGCCACGAGGGACCTCCGGGAGCTCGAGCTCGTCGAGGGCGCGGAGCAGGGCGGCGAGCCGCGGGCGGCCGGGGAGGTCCTTCCCGAAGGAGGTGGAGTCCTGGGCCACCAGATTGAGCTCGCGCACCCCGAGCGCGGCGAGCTGCCGCACCTCCTCGAGCACCGACTCCGGTCGCCGGCTCCGGAAGGCGCCGCGGATGCCGGGGATGGCGCAGAAGGTACAGACGCGGTCGCAACCCTCGGCGATCTTGACGTAGGCGCTGTGACCGGCCCCGAGCAGGATGCGCGGATCGCGCTCGTCGTAGAGATGGGTGCGCCCGGCCTCCACGTACACGCCGCGGCCGCGGCCCTCGAGGGCGGCGCGGAGGATCTCGGCGATTCGGGGGAAGGTCCCGGTGCCGACGAAGGCGTCGACCTCGGGCAGCTCGCGGGCGAGCGCGCCCGCGTAGCGCTGGGGGAGGCAGCCGGCGACGACCAGCGCCCGGAGGCGGCCGGCCCGGCGCTCCTCGGCCATCTCGAGGATGGCCTGGATCGACTCCTCCCGGGCGCTCTCGATGAACGCGCAGGTGTTGATCACCACCGCGTCGGCGTCCTCGAGCCGTTCGGCGATGGTGAATCCCTCCACCGCCAGACGCCCGAGCATGACCTCGGTGTCGAGCTGGTTCTTCGGGCATCCGAGCGAGTGGAAGTGCACCGCGGGGTGCGGAGCGGCGGGCTCCCCTGCGGAGGCGGCCTCACGGGGCGGGCGCGGCTTGTCGGCGGCCATCGGGCAGGAGCCTAGGGCTTCGGGGCGCCGGCTGCCGAGGTGGAAGCGCGGCGGAAGTGCGTGGGGAGGCGGGGTTCCGTGTCCCGGAGCGCGCCGGGGCGCGCGGGCGCGAGCCGCGCCGGGCCGGTCCAGCCCAGAAAGAATGGTCGGAAGAAGCTGGGCGCGGCGCTCTCGAACGGGTGCCAGGCGGCCGGGGGAAGACCGACTGTGCCGGCCCGGACCGAGGCCCGTCGCACCCCGAGGCGGCGCGAACGGGTGGCCGGTGCGCGAGGGCGGGGCGCCGGAATGCGGTGCGGCCCGGGGAGATCCGCGCGCACCGCCCTGCGTGGCGAGCGCGGGCCGGCTGC
>JALSIO010000470.1 GCA_026989995.1 Myxococcales bacterium | reverse complement strand
TCGCGTGCCGCACACGCCCCTCGGCGCGCGCGCCTGGTTCCTGCTCGGCGCCGGGCTCACGCAGGCACCGCTACCCGCGGCGGCCCTGGTGGTGGTCTGGCTCCTCGCCCTCGGCTGGCGCCGCGCCCGGGGCGCCGCGCTGCGCAGCGCGGCGCTCTTCGACGCAGTGCAGATCGGCCTCGTGCTGCTCACCGCGGCCGCCCTGGTGGCGCTCGCCCTCTCCATCGAGCGGGGGCTCCTCGGCCTGCCGGAGATGCAGATCGCCGGGAACGGTTCCACCGCCGCGGCGCTCCAGTGGTACCAGGACCGGGTGGGACGCATCCCCGCGCAACCGGCGGTGGTCTCCGTGCCGCTTCTCGTCTACCGCCTGGCCATGCTCGCATGGGCGCTGTGGATCGCGGCGGCGCTGTTGCGCTGGTTGCGCTTCGGTGTCGAGAGCTTCACGGCCGGGGCCACGTGGCGAAGCCCACGTGCCGAGCTCCGCGCCCGCGCGGGCGGGGGACCGCCCGGCCCGGCGCCGCCGGAGGCCTGAGCCCGCGGCGGATTCCGGGCGGGCCGGCGGGCTCCCGCCGGAGCCACCCGCGCTACCGTCGGAGGGTGCGCCGCCCGTGCCGGTGCCTGCGTCGGCGGGCGGGCCCACACCGGAGGAGGATACGCCATGGGCCGGGTCGACGGCGGCGAGCTCTTCGTGCGAACCCTCGAGGCGGCGGGGATCGATACGCTCTTCACCCTCCACGGCGGCCATCTCGACGCCATCCTGCAGGCCGCCCGGGATCACGGATTCCGGCTGGTGGACACCCGCCACGAGCAGGCGGCCGGACACGCCGCGGACGGCTACGCGCGCACCACGGGCCGGACCGGGGTGGCCCTCGTCACCGCCGGCCCCGGCTTCACCGACGTGGTGACCGCGATCGCCAATGCCCACCTCGACTGCATCCCCACCCTCTTCGTCACCGGTGCCGCGCCACTGCGGGAGGCGGAGACCCTGCCCCTGCAGGGTGGGCTCGATCAGGTGGCCATGGCCGCCCCCATCACGAAGTGGGCACACCGCGTGACACACACCGAGCGCATTCCCGAGCTCACGGCCCAGGCCCTCCGGGTGGCCCGCTCCGGCCGGCCCGGACCGGTGCTCCTCGAGCTTCCCATCGACGTGCTCTTTGCCCGGGTGGACGAGGCGCGCGCCCCGATCCCCACCCGCCTCGGGCCCGACACGGCTCCCGCGCCGCCCCCCGAGGCGGTGGAGCGCGTGATGGACCTTCTCGCGGCCGCCGAGCGTCCGGCCATCCTGGCGGGCGGAGGTGCCTTCTTCGCCGGCGCCGAGGCAGAGCTTCGCGCCTTTGCCGAGCTGACGAAGATTCCCGTGTTCGCCAACGCCAAGGCCCGGGGCATGCTTCCCGACGACCATCCGCTCGCCGGACGGGGCTTCGCGCACCTCGGCGTCGCCGCCTCGGCGATGGGTGCCGCCGCCGATCTGGTCCTCGTGCTCGGCGCGAGACTGGGGCTTTTCACCGGGGGGCGCGGGGCACGGCTCATTCCGCCGGGAGCCAGGATCGTGCAGGTGGACATCGCCGCCGAGGAGATGGGCCGCAACCGCGAGGTCGACCTCGCCCTCGCCGCCGACTGCCGCGAGACCCTCCGCGCCCTTAACGCCGCAGCCGCGGGCCGGCCCTGGCCCGCCCGCGAGGCCTGGTGCGGGGCGATCCGGACCGTGCGGGACGGTCACCGGGCGCTTTTCTCCGAGGCGCTGCGCTCGGAGAAGGCCCCCATCCACCCCTACCGGCTCGCCACGGAGGTGGCCCGGGCGCTTCCGCCGGAGGCGGTGGTGGTCGCCGACGGTGGTGAGACCGCGTCGTGGCTCGACATGGTGGCCGAGGTGGGCGGGGGCGGACGCTGGCTCTCGCACGGGTACCTCGGCTGCCTTGGAACCGGCATGCCCTTCGCCCTCGCGGCGCGCGTGGCCCACCCCGACCGCCCGGTGCTCTGCCTGGTGGGCGACGGCTCGGTGGGCTTCAACTTCGCGGAGTTCGACACCTTCGTCCGGCACCGGCTCCCGGTGGTGACGGTGGTGAACAACGACGGCATCTGGGGCATGTCCGCCCACGGGCAGGACCTCCTCTACGGCGAGGGCCGCCGGGTGGTGACCGAGCTCGGGCCGGTACGCTACGACCGCGCGGCGGCCGGCTTCGGCTGCCACGCGGAGTTCGTCGCGGAGCCCGCGGACCTCCGCCCGGCGCTCGAGCGCGCTTTCGCCTCGGGCCGCCCGGCCTGCGTCAACGTGCTCACGGACCCGAACGTCATCGCCCCGATCACCCGTTCCATGGTGGGCAGCTCCCGCGCGGTCGGCGAGAGCGCCGGGCGTGAGGGCGGCGCGGGCGGTGGGTCCGTACCGCTGCCCTACTACGAGGACCTCGAGGAATAGGCCGCCCGGGGCGCGGCTTCGGGCCGAAGGAGACCCGGCGCGCCCCGGCTACGCGATGGCGACCTCCTTGAGGAGATCGAGGTTGTCGAGGGCCCGTCCGGCACCGTGGACCACGGCGGTGAAGGGGT
>JALSIO010000469.1 GCA_026989995.1 Myxococcales bacterium | reverse complement strand
GCGGCCGCCGCCCCCGGCCGGGACCTCGGCCGGCGGCATGCTTCCCTCGGATGCCGGGTCGAGCCAAGCGGGCGCGGCCGGCCGTGCGATCACGTCGGGCGTCCTGCCGGTCGACGCGGACGCATCGGCCCGGGCGAGGGCATCCGGTGCCGCGTCGGCCGCCCTGGGAACCGGCACCCTCGCCGTCTCCGGCGCAATCCAGGCGTCCGGGAAGGACGGGACCACCGCATGCCGTGCCCGGCCCGCCTCGGCCGGGTTCGGGAAGGGCCCCAGGCGCACCCGGAGCAACCGCCGGCCTTCGCCGCCCACGGCCCGGACGAGGTACAGGCGGCCGCGCAGGTGGGGCGGGAGGGCCTTGCGGATCGCGGCCAGGTCCGGCGGCTCCTGTTCCGGACCCACCGCCAGGATCTGGACCGCCCACCCCGGGGGCGCACCGGTCTTCCCGGCCTCGCCTCCCCTCGGCTGCCGGGGACCGGGCGTCGGTTGCAACCCGGGCGCATCGCCACCCGGGTCGGGGGCCCGCGGCGGGGGTCGGGGTCCCGGGGGCGGGGCGGGCGCGCCTTGTGACGCGGGGTGCGTGTCGCCCCCACCGCCGGCGGGCGTCGCATCCTCCGGGCGGGACCCGCCCACGTGGCGGCGGAAGGTCACGGCCACGCTCCGGCCGTCGCGACCGGGCGAGACCTCGGCGTAGACGGGCACCCGGAAGCGGAGCTCGAGCAGGGCGGGTCCCGCGGGCCGGGGCTCGTAGGAGACGAGGAGGAGGTCGCCGGGTCGATCGGCAGGCGGCCGAAGCGCCTCTCGCCGCCCGGCCGGGTTTCGGTCCGGCGGTCCGGGGAGCCGGGGCACGAGCTCCTGTACGGGAATCGGCAGGGTCGTCGCGGGACCCCGCACTCCCCGGGCCAGGAGCCGGATCGGTCCGCGGAAGCGCACGAGCACCTGCAGGTCCTCGCCGGCACGCCGGACCTCGAGCCCGCGGAGCACCTCGCCCGGCCCCGGCTGGGCCCCGGCCGTCCCGGCCAGGAGGGCGAGCCCGGCGGCGAGCATCCATCCCGCCGGGAGCCGGGCGGGCTGTCGCGCACGGGCTTCCCGTCGCTCCACGGTCGGGGGTCCTCCCGAGGCCAGGCGCCGGTCCCCATCCCGGCCGGGCCTTCAGGAGCTCCATCGAACGGACGAGAAGGCGGGTTGAGTCCCGGGCGCAGGCGGCGTGCACGGCCGGGAGGGGAGGGCGATGGGCGGGATCCGCTCGGTCCGGAGCAGACGGCGCCGGCAGCCCTGCGCCGGTGCGGCCGGCCCGTCGATCCCGGCCGCGCTCGCCCTCGCGGGAGCGCTTCTCGGCGCACCCGCCGGGGCCGCGGATCTCGATGCCTTCGACCACTGGACCACCGGCTTTCCCCTGACCGGGGCACACCTCCGGACTCCCTGCGAGTCCTGCCACCGCGGTGGGGTCTTCCGGGGAACGCCGCGGACCTGCGCGCTCTGCCACGCCGGGCAGGGGGCGATCGCGGCCACCGCGCGCCCGCAGAGCCACGTCCCGAGCTCGAACCGCTGCGACGACTGCCACGCCACGGGGACCTGGAGCCACGCGCGCTTCGAGCACCGGGAAATTACGCAGCCTTGTGTGGGGTGCCACAACGGATCCTGGGCCAAGGGCCGGCCCGCTTCGCACCTTCCGACCAGCTACCGCTGCGACGACTGCCACAACACGCTGACCTTCGCGCGTGCCGTGATGAGCCATGTCGGCATCGTCAACGGCTGCGTCGCCTGCCACGACAACCACCGGGTGTCGGGAAAGGTCGCCAACCACATTCCCACCCACGACCAGTGTGAGCGCTGCCACAACACCGCCGTCTGGGCCCAGGCGCGGATGGACCACACCGGAATCGTGTCGGGCTGCTTCAGCTGCCACAACAACCGGCTCGCACCCGGCAAGCACCCGGGCCACATCCCCGCGCCGGACGTCTGCGAGGCCTGCCACCTGCTCAAGTTCACCGACTGGAAGATCTTCTAGGGCGGGAAGCGGCAAAGCCCCCCGGACGGTTGCCCGCACCCCGCCCCGCTCCGGGGCTCGCGCACCCGTCCGAAGCTGTGCCATGATGGCCCGGTGGCGGGTGGGGGCGGAGCGGAGCGGAAGATCGTGCAGATCGGGATGGACGGGATCGAGATCGAGATCGGGATGGCAGGGGGCCCTTGGAGGGTGTCTCGCTCGCGGCAGGCCGAGCTCGGATCCCGACGGCAGGGCCCGCGCGGAGCTCGGCGCTCGGCGCGCACGGGGCGGCGGCTGCGGAGCCCGGCGGGGCTTCTCGGGCTCGCGGTGCTCGTCGCCCACTCCGTGGCGCAGGCCGGCACCGGCCCCCTCGACGTGCGCCTGAACGAGGTCCAGGTCATCGGGACCCACAACAGCTACCACATCCAACCCGAGCCGGCGCTGCTCGCGGTCCTCGCCTCGTTCGTGCCGGCTGTCGCCCCGACCCTCGAGTACACCCACCTGCCCCTGGTGGAGCAGTTCGAGTTCCAGGGCATCCGTCAGATCGAACTCGACGTCTTCTTCGAC
>JALSIO010000468.1 GCA_026989995.1 Myxococcales bacterium | reverse complement strand
CGACCCCGAGGAACTGAGGCGCCGGCACCGGCGCTCCTCGATCCCGACCGGTGGCGTGCACTCCGGGAGGCCAGGACTCCCGCCGAGCGTGCCCGCGCCTGGCTTCCGCTCCAGCTCGCACAGCTGTCGGGCGCGGTCTCCGGGCTGGTGGCCTTCCGGGATGGAGCCGGGGGCGACCCCGAGGTGGTCGCGCGCTTCCCCGACGGGGGGGAGGCTGCGGAGCTCGCGGCGCTCGAAGCCGCGGCCCGGGCATGCCTCGCCGCCGGCGCTCCGCTCGCCCGCCCCGGGGCCGGGTCCGCGCGCGCGACCGTGGCCCTGCCCCTCGCTCCGCGGGGTCGGCAGGTGGGTGCCGTCGCCGTGGCGGTGGAGGGTGACGCCCTTGAAGAGGTCCTGCGCGGCCTGCAGTGGGGGGCCGCCTGGCTGGCCCCCGACGCCGCAGCCGGCGGTGCGGAAGGACGCCTCGCCTTCGCCCTCGATCTCGTCGCGGAGGCCCTCGATGCCGGGGGATTCGAGGCGGCCTGCCGGGCGGTGGCCGGTCGGATCGAGCGGGCGCTCGGCGCCGAGCGTGCTTCGGTGGGTGTTCTCCGGCGCGGCCGGGTCGACATCGCCGCCCTCTCCCACACCGCGGCGCCCGGGGCCGCCATGCAGCGCCTCCGCGCCGTGGCGGCGGCGATGGAGGAGGCGCTCGATCAGGATCTCTGCCTCGCGGTGCCCGAGCCCGAAGGCCGCGCGTTACCGCCCGCCGTCCTCGACGCCCACCGTGCTCTCGCGCGGCTCGCCGGCGGCGGGGTCCTGACGGTGCCCCTGCGGCACGGCGGGCGCGCCGTGGGGGCTCTGACCGCAGAGGCACCGCCCGACCGCCGCTTCGAGGCGGAGGAGGTCGCCCTCCTCGAGTCGGCGGCGGCCTTCCTGGGCCCGATCCTCGCGCTCCTGCAGCAGGCGGAGCGCGCAGTCCACCGGGCTGCCCTCGACGCGGCCCGCGCCGGCTTCGCGCGCGTGCTCGGTCCGGGCCATCTGGGGTGGAAGGTCGGCCTCGGCGGCACCGCGCTTCTGCTGGCCGCTCTCGCCCTGCTCCCGGCAGAGCTCCGCCTCGCCGCGGACGCGACCCTCGAGGGCGCCATCCGGCGCAGCCTGGTCGCCCCCTTCGACGCCTACATCGCGAGTGCCCCGCACCGCGCCGGCGACGTGGTGGAAGAGGGGGAGGTGCTCCTCGAGCTCGACGCCCGCGATCTCGAGCTCGAGCGCATCAAGTGGGAGAGCCAGCGCCTCCAGCAGCTCCGGGAGCTCGACCACGCCATGGCGACGGGGGACCGCGCCGAGGTCCAGATCCTGCGGGCGCGTGTCGACCAGACCGAGGCGCAGCTCGCCCTGGTACAGCAGCAGCTCGAGCGTACGCGCATCCGCGCGCCCCTGGCCGGACTCATCGTGGAGGGCGATCTCTCCCAATCCCTCGGGGCCGCGGTCCGTCGGGGCGAGACCCTCTTCGAGCTCGCCCCGGCGGGCCGGTTCCGACTCGCCCTGCAGGTGGACGAGCGGGATGTCGCCGAGGTGGCGGTGGGGCAGGAGGGCGAGGTGGTTCTCGAGGCCCTTCCGGCGGAGCCTCTTCCCTTCCGGGTCACGCGGGTGAGTGCGGTTTCGAGGGCGGCGGAGGGCCGGAACACCTTCCGGGTGGAGGCGGAGCTGCTTCGGCTCCACCCGCGGCTGCGCCCCGGGATGGAGGGGCTCGGCCGCATCGGCGCCGGCCGTCGGAGCCTCCTCGATCTGCTCACCCGCGGACCGCGACAGTGGCTCCGCATCCAGGCCTTCCGGTGGCTTCCGTAGACGGCACCGCGAGCCCCGCGTGGTACCGGGTGGCGGGCCTGCGCCCGCGCCTGCGCTCCCACGCCCGCATCCGGCGCCACCGCTACCGGGGAGAGCTCAGCTATGTGCTCGAGGATCCGGTCACCGGCCGCTACCACCGGCTGTCGCCGGCGGCGCGGCTGGTGCTCGCCCTCCTCGACGGGCAGAGGACCGTGGAGGAGCTGCGCGCCGCGGCGGCCGAGCGGCTCGGTGACGATGCGCCGACCGAGGGCGAGATCCTCGCGCTCCTCGGCCAGCTCCACCAGGCCGACCTCCTCGTCGCGGACGCGGAGCCGGACCCGCACGAGCTCGCCGCCCGCGCCGCGGCGCTGCGGCGCCGGCGACTCTTCGAGCGGATCGGGAGCCCCCTGGCCATCCGCATTCCGCTCCTCGATCCCGACCGGATGCTCGAAGGGATCGCCCGCTTCGCGCGCCCGCTCTTCTCGCCCCTCGGCGCGGCGCTGTGGATCGCGGTGATGGCCGGCGCTGCGGCACAGGTCGCCCTCCACTTCGAGGCGCTCACGGGGAACCTCGCCGACCGCGTGCTCTCGGCGGAGAACCTGTTGTTGCTCTGGCTCACCTTTCCGGTGGTGAAGGCCCTTCACGAGCTCGGTCACGGGGTCGCGGCCAAGGTGTGGGGGGCCGAGGTGCACGAGCTCGGGATCATGCTCCTCGTGTTCACGCCGGTTCCCTACGTGGACGTGAGCGGCACCTCCGCGTTTCCGGAGCGCCGCCGCCGCGCCCTGGTGGCCGCAGCCGGCGTGTTGACGGAGCTGCTGGTGGCCGCCTTCTGCCTCTTCGCGTGGGTGGAGATGCGGCCGAGCCCGCTCCGGGCGGTCCTCTGGAACGCGATGCTCATCGCCGGCGTCTCCACGGTGCTCTTCAACGCCAATCCGCTCCTGCGCTACGACGGCTACTACCTGCTCTCGGATCTCCTCGAGATCCCGAACCTCCGCGCGCGGGCCAACCGATACGTGCTCCACCTGGTGCGCCGGCACATCCTGGGCGTTCCCGGCGAGGAGAGTCCCGCCTCCGCGCCGGGCGAGGAGCCCTGGCTCTTCGGCTTTGCCGTGGCCTCGTACCTCTACCGCTTCGCGGTGGTGCTCGTGATCGCCCTTTTCGTCGCGGGTCGCTTCTTCGCGGTCGGCGTGCTCCTGGCGGCGTTCGTGGTCGCGAACTTCGCGCTTCTTCCCGTGCTCCGGGGGCTTCGCACCCTCGCGGTCGATCCCGCGCTCTCGGGCCGGCGCCGGCGCGCCTTCGCGGTGACGGGGCTCGGGCTCGCGGCGGGTGCGATGCTCCTCGTGGTGCCCCTCCCGCGCTCCACCGTGGCCGAGGGGGTCGTCCTCGCTCCGGAGGGCGCGCGGGTGGTCACCGGCGCCGAGGGCATCGTCGAGGCAGTGTTGGGGGAGCCGGGAAGTCGGGTGCTCCGGGGTGAGGTCGTGCTCCGCCTGGCCAACCCCGAGCTCGCCTTCGAGGTGCGTCGGCTCGCCGCGCGCGTGGCGGAGTTCGAGGCGCGGCGGATGGAGCGCCTCGCCTCGGACCGGGCCGCCTTCCGAATCGCCGAGGAGGAGCTCGCACGTGCGCGTGCGTCCCTCGACCGGGCCCGGGCACGGCTCGAGGCGCTCGAGGTCCGGAGTCCGCGCGACGGCGTCCTGCTCCTGCCCGGGCACGCGGACCTTCCCGGCCGCTTCCTGCCTCGGGGAGAGGCGGTGGGCTTCGTGGTGGAAGCCGACGAGGCGCGGGTCCGCGTGGTGGTGGGCCAGGACGTCGCCGACCGGGTCCGGGGCGAGACGCGCGCCGTGTGGGTGCTCTTTGCCGATCATCTCACGGCTCCCCGCCCGGGCCGGCTCCTGCGCGAGGTCCCCAAGGCGGGCTTCGAGCTCCCGAGTCCGGTGCTCGGGACCGAGGGGGGCGGATCCTTCTCGCCGGACCCGCGGGCGCGCGGCGGGGCCCGGAGCTTCCGCCGGCTCTTCGAGTTCGAGGTGCTGCCGGAGGCCGCCGGGGAGAACCGGGGCGGGCAGGCCGGTGAGGTGCCCCGGATCGGGATGCGCGTCTTCGTGCGCTTCGACCACGGCGCGGGGCCGCTCTTGGAACGCCTCCGGGACGGGGTGCGCCGCACCTTCCTGCGGCGACTCCGGATCTGAGGCGCGATGGAACCGTGGCGGGCCGAGGGAGCTCCGGCCGGGCGGCGTCCGGGCGAAGCGGGGAACCTCGCCCGGCTCGCGCGGTGGGTCCGCTCGCGGGCACCGGCGCCGCGGACCTCCGCTGCGGCCCTCGGCCGGTGGGAGGCGCTCCTCAGCGAAGTTCCCGCCGAGCCGGCCGTGCCGGCCCTCGCGCGCTCGCTCCGCGTGGGGCCGGAGCCGGTGTGGGAACCCGCGCTGGCCGCCCTCGCGCGGCTCGTGGCCCCCGACCGGCCGGGGCTCGAGGCCTCCCGCGCCCTGGTGCTCGCCGCCGATCTCCTCGCTGGTGGGCTCGTCGGGCCGGCGGGCCACCACGAGCGCCTCGTCGCTTCCACCCTAGCGGCCTGTGCCGCGGCGCTGGCCGGGGAGGCCGTCGACGTGCTCGCGGCCGACGAGGAGGAGGCGACGGCCGCGGAGGAGGTGGTGGGGGGTGCCATGGCCGCGCTCGGCGCGGAGGGGCTCCGGGTGCGGGTCACGACGCTCCGGGAGGCCGCCCTCCGCGACCTCGAGGAGCGTGCGGATCGCGCCTCCCACCGGGGCCGGCTCGGGCGCGAGGCGCTCCGTTTCCGGGAGCCCGGGCGAAGGGTTCCCGCCGCCCCGTCCCGGACCCTTCTCCTCGACGCCGACCGCGCCCTGCTCGACGAGGCCTGCAGCCGGGTGGTCCTGCCGACCCGGCGCGCGGACGGGGCGCTCGGCGTGCAGGGGCGGGAGCGCCTCGGCGCCCTCCTCGCGGCCCGGGCGGGCCTCGCGGGCTTTACGGACGCGCCCCGCGCCGTCCGGGGGGAGCTTCTTCAGGAGCTCGGGCTCCCCACGCGGATCGCGCCCGCTGCGCCTCCCGGTGCCCCGTGGCACCTCGAAGTGGTGGCCGACGATGCCGCGCCGTCGTGGGTGGATCGGTGGTGTGCGGAGGGCGGTGCAGGCCCGGCGGTGATCGCCGTGGCGCCGGCCCTCGCGGACCCCTTGGGCGGGCTCGAGGAGCTCCGCGCCCGGGGCCCCCTCGTCGTGCCGGCCCCCGAGCTTCCGGGTGTGCTCCGGCGGCTCCGGGCGCGGGGGGCGGCGCCCCGGGCGCTCGTGGTCGGCGCGGGAGGCCCCCCCCATCTCGACTCGCGGGTCCGCGGAGCACTCGCAGGCGCCGGATCGCTGACCCGCCTCGCGAGGCTCTCCGAGCTCTGCGGGACGGCCTCCCCCGTGCTGCCCGGCGCGCTGCTCGCCCGGCTCGGCCGGTGGCACGCTTCCTCCGCCGGCCGTCACGTCGCGGGCGCGCTCCTGCGGCGGAGCCTGGCCCGCTCCGCGCGGCTCGAGGCGGCGCGCCGGCGCGCCGCGGCCCGGGCCGAAGCCCGCCTGGCGCGAAGCCTCGCATTCGCCGGTCCCCCGCCATGAGGGGAGGCGCAGCGCTTCGGATCGAAGCGCTGCGGAGCTCGTGGCCCGCCGGCGGGTCGGCTCCGGCCGCTGGCTGTGGGATCTGCACAGCTCGTCGACGCGCTTCCCTGAGCCGATCCGTCGGGGTTCGCTTACCGAGGGAGCGCCGAGGGGCCCGGTGCCGTCCGCGCGGCCGCCATCGCCGGCGTGTTCCGGTAGTGTCACGGGGTGCCGGGGGATCTCGCAGGGAGCCGATCGTTTTCGCCCGCCGACCGGTTGCGAAGCGACCTTCGGCGCGCCGCCTTCATGGCCCGCTTCGCCGCCCGCCTGCCGACCCTGGCTCCCCGGGGCCGGGCTTCGCTGCCGGAGGTCTTCTTCCGGACCGCCCGGCGGCGGGCGGGTGCGGGCCCCCTGCTCGTGGGGGCCGCAGGAACGGGCCCGTTCGGCTGTGCCCTGCGTGCTCCCACGCAGGTCGGCGAAGCCCTCGTGCGGATCTTCGCACGCGCCCTTCGAGGGCCAACCCGATGCCGAGGCCACGCGCCGGCTCCCGGGGCCACGGGACGGGTGGGCATGGCCGGAGATCGCCTTCGGGCCGTTCCGTCCGGCCGGGCCCGCGACCTGCTCGGGGGTCGCATCCGCCTTCGAGGGAGCGAAGAGGGTGTGGCTGAAGGACGCCTCCGGCTCGGCCGATAGGGCCTTTCGGGATCCCCGGAGCTCGTGCTGCCGGTGCCCGGACGGGGCGCCCGGCGCGGAGGGGAGGCATGCGGCACGCGGTGGTCGCGGGGATGGTGGCTCTCCTGCTCGCGGCGTCGGCAGGCGCCGAGGAGATCTTCGAGTGCCTCCTCGAGCCCCACAAAAGGGTGGGGCTCAGCAGCGCCGTGCCCGGGCTGCTCGAGTCGGTTTCGGTGGAGCGCGGGGATCCGGTGCGCAGGGGGCAGGTGGTGGCCCGGCTCGTCTCGGGGCGGGAACGCGCTGCGTGGGAGCTCGCCCGGGCCCGGCGCGAGTTCGCCGAGCGCAAGGTGAAGCGCAACGAGGAGCTCTACGCGAAGAAGCTCATCTCCATCCACGAGAAGGACGAGATCGAGACCGAGGCGTTGCTCGCACGCTTCGAGGAGCGGGAGGCCCGGGAGCAGCTCGCCCTCCGGACCGTCCGCAGCCCGCTCGACGGGATCGTGGTGGAACGCCACGCCTCCGAGGGCGAGTTCGTGCGGGACGAGCCCATCGTGGAGATCGCGCAGATCGATCCCCTCGATGTGGAGGTGATCGTGCCCGTCGCCTGGTTCGGCCGGATCCGCGAGGGCATGCGCGGCCGGGTGCGACCCGAGCTCGCCCCGGAACGGGAGGTCGAGGCCGAGGTGGTCCGGGTGGATCCGGTGGTGGACGCGGCGAGCGGCACGATCCGGGTCCGGCTCGAGCTTCCGAACCCGGGGGGCGCCCTGCCTTCCGGGGTGCGTTGCCGGGTGTCCTTCGATCTCCCGAACGCGTCCCCGGTGGGCCGCTCCGGCGCGGAGGGCGACGGCACGGGCTGAGCTCGTGCGGCTCGGGTCCCGATCCGCGAGACTTCCGTCCGCTCGGCCGCCGCCGCCGCGCGGGACGGGCCGCGACCGATCCGGAGGCTCCCCGTGTCCGACCGCCCCTTCCGCATCCTCGGTGTCCAGCAGATCGCCATCGGTGCCCGTGACAAGGAGCGGCTCCGCCGCCTCTGGGTCGACCTGTTCGGCCTCGAGCTCCACGGCAACTTCCGGAGCGAATCCGAGAACGTGGACGAGGACATCGCCCGGATCGGCGGCGGGCCCTTCGCGGTGGAGATCGATCTCATGCAGCCGATCGATCCCGAGGCGCGCCCGCGGGTCCACGAACCGCCGCTGAACCACATCGGACTGTGGGTGGACGACCTCGCTGCGGCCGTCCGGTGGCTGGAGGAGAAGGGGGTGCGTTTCACCCCAGGGGGGATCCGAACGGGTGCCTCCGGCCACGATGTCTGTTTCATCCATCCCCGGGGCAGCGACGAGCAGCCCGTGGGCGGCGAGGGCGTGCTGATCGAGCTCGTGCAGGCGCCGCCCGAGGTGATCGAGGCCGCGCGGCGGGGCTGAGCCGCGCTCGGACCCGGCACCGGAGCACCGGTCGGGTGCGCTGGCGGGGAGTCGCTCCCATGCCGGCCTGATGCCCCGTCAGGCCTCTTCGGGAGACTCCGAAGGCCACCGCGCCGTGCGCCCGCCGGGCGCCGCGCTCCGGGGGCACGCGGATCCGACGGCCCTCCGGGGTCGCGAATCCGGCACCCGCGCTATGTTTGGTTCCTGCAAACCCGAACCCCTCGGCTCCGCCGGAGCCCGGAGATCTTCACGCCATGCACCGAGTCGCGCCCGTTCTGCTGGCCCTTTCGTTCGTCTTCGTGTCGTTTTCCGCGTGGTCGCAGGAGGACACGGGGGCGGTGGGACCGCCCTTCAAGGAGGGGGACATCATCACGTACGACGAGATCGAGTCGCTCAAGCCGTATCTCCCGCCGGAGTTCTGGGCGAACCGGGACTTCTTCTTCTACGAGGGGATGCAGCTCGAGATCGGTCCGGCGTACTACGACTACTCGCCGGCGAAGCCGTTTTTGGCGGCGACGGAGAAGTTCCGGGGGCAGTCGAAGATCGGTCCGGAGAACAGTCTCGAGGGTCACACGGCGGGCTATCCCTTCCCTCCGGAGGAGATCGACTGTCTCGGGGATCCGCAGGCGGGTGCGAAGATCATCTGGGACTTCGACTACCAGTGGGAGGGGGACGGTTCGAAGACGCACTACTACTACAGCTACTGGGACCGGGGTGAGGAGCTTCCGCTGTACTACGAGGGGACGTCGAAGACGATCTGGCTTTCGAAGCGGGTGGAGCCGAAGTACCTGGAGAAGCAGGGTGGGGACATGTTCCGCGGGGAGAAGCGGAAGTTCGCCTTCGGGGTGGAGGTGGATGCGCCGTTCGACGCACGGGGCATCATGCTGATGACCTACCGGTACAAGAGCGCGGACCGTCCGCCGTCGGAGGCGAAGAACGACGACACGTGGGTGTACGTTCCGACGCTCCGCCGGGTGCGCCGGATTTCGACGGCGCAGCGGACGGACTCGGTTTCGGGGACGGACTTCACCTTCGACGACCTGCGGAGTTTTGCGGGGATTCCTCCGCAGTACGAGTGGGAGTGCCTGGGGGAGTACGAGATGCTGGCGCCGATGAACACGAAGGTGCGGGCCTACCCCTACACCCGAGATCACAACTTCGGTCCGTACGGGCTTTCGTACGCGGACGACCGGTGGGAGCTCCGGAAGGTGTGGAAGGTTCGGATGACGCCGAAGAACGCGGACCACCCGTACCACCACAAGGACATCTACATCGACAAGCAGACGCTGAACGCGCTTTACAGCTTCGCCTACGACCAGAAGGAGGAGCTGTGGAAGATCATCTGGCACAACAAGCGGTGGAGCGAGGATGCGTCGAACGAGCCGGACTACTACCCCGGGTGGGAGGGGGTTCCGGAGCCGCGGGACAACAAGATCGTCTCGGACACGATCGTGAACGTGCAGACGGGGACGGGCAACCGGATCGAGTTCTGGGACAACTCCGGGGTGCCGTTCAAGAGCAAGGGCCGGGTGCGGCGATACATCGACATCGGCCGCCTCACCAAGGGCCGCTAGCCGCCCGCCCGCCGACCACCCCCCGAAGAAGGGGGCGCCCCGCCGGGGCGCCCCCGGACCCCGGCCCGGCGCGGGCGGGGCGGACGCTCCTTGGGGGCGGCCCGACCCGGTTCCGGGGCCTTCGGGAGCGTGGCCGGGCCCCGGCCCGAGGGTTTTCGGGAGCTCGGCCGCCCAGGGCTCCTCCGCTCGGGTGTCCGGCGGAGGGCGCCCGGGCGCCGATCGCCGCCCGCGCAGCCGGGCCGGGCGGCCCGCGCGGGCTGCGGAAAGCTGGTGCAAAGGTGGTAGTATCCGGCGCGCTCTGCGCCTCGCGCCCCGGATAGGAGTGATTCGATGTCCCCCTGGTGCCGTCTCCTGGCGCTCCTCGCGCTCGTCGTCGCCCCGAGCCTGGCGTGCCACGACATCCACTTCAGCCCCCGCGGCGGCGAAGGCGAGATCCTGCTCTACGACGATCTCTACACGGTCTCCATGCCGGACCCGGACCACATCGTCGCGGGGGGGTACTGGGGGGCGATCTACTACAGCCACGACGGCGGGACGACCTGGCGGCAGGGGGACACGGGGACCAAGCGGCTGATCTACGGCGTCTCCATGGCCGATGCGCAGCGCGGCTGGGCCGTGGGCCAGATGGGCACCATCCTCCGCACGGAGGACGGGGGCGCGACCTGGAAGGCCCAGGACAACCCCAAGATCGCCGAGGGCGTGAATCTCTTCGCGGTGCAGGCCATCGATGCCAACACGGCCTGGGTCGTGGGAGAGTGGGGGACGCGGATCTTCACCGACAACGGCGGCATCTCCTGGCAGGACCGCTCGCTCACCATCGACGAGACCCACCCGCAGTTCGTGTGGCTCGCTCCGGTGGACCAGGACCGGGTGCGGCGTGGGGAGCCGGTCTTCGAGGACGTGACGCTCAACGATGTGGACTGCGCCCGCGCGCCGGGCACGCGGTGCTGGATCATCGGCGAGTTCGGCTACATCTTCTTCTCCGAGAACCGCGGGCATACCTGGCAGCGCGCCGAGATCACCGGCGGCGAGAAATTCGACCCCATCCGCATGCCCTACAACGTGCTCTCGATCTCCGACGAGGACCGGGAACGCCTGCGTGGTTTCGCCGCGGCGATCGCGCCCCAGGAGCACCTGAACGTCGAGATCGAGCCGGTGGCGAGCGCCCGGGAGGTGCAGCAGTTCGGGCGGAACCGCGAGGATCCGAGCGAGCTCTTCGAGATCCTCGAGGCCCGGGCGCAGGAGGTCCGGGCCGCCCTCGAGGAGGCCGGCATCCTTTCCGACCGGCTGCGCATGCGCGGCTCGCCTCCCTGGGACTGGGAGGACTTCATCGAGGACGACCCGGACTTCCTCGAGCGGTACCTGCGCGGCCGCACCGCGGAGTTTCCCGGAGTCCTGGTGCGGGTGTCCCAGAACCCGTACCTCTTCACCGTCCGCTTCGAGAACGACGACGAGGGCTTCATCGCCGGCCTCGGCGGGGTGGTGCTGTACAGCGCCGACGGCGGCCGCACCTGGGAGTACCGCAACACCGGGCGCAAGCAGGCGCTCTTCGCCATCGAGCGCGCCGGGGACCGCATCATCGGGGTCGGCGAGAAGGGCTATGTCCAGGTCAGCACGGACCGCGGGCAGAGCTGGCAGGGCCCCGGCGGGGGCTTCCCTCCGATCTTCACCTTCATGCGCGACATCGGATTTTCCCCCGGGGACGAGCGCGGGGTCATCGTGGGGCAGCGCGGGATGGTCCTGCGGACCGACGACCGGGGCGTGCACTGGGAGCGCGTGCTCCCGCCCCGTCGGGAGGGCGAGGCGCTCGCCTCGTTCTGACTCCGGGCTTCTCCCCCTTCTCCCGGTTGTCCCGCTTCTCCCGCTTCTCCCGGTGGGCGGGCTCAAGGGCGGGCTTTCCCGGGCCGAAGACCCCACCGATCACCTGCTCGAGGGGGAAGACCGAGTCCCATGGTCCACGGATCGAGGAAGCCCCGGGTCCTGGTGGTGGATGACAACCGCCTGGATCGGGAGCTGGCCCGTGAGGCGCTGGCCGACCTCGCGCGGGTCGAGTGCTGCGCGGACGGCGAGCAGGCGCTGGCGGCCCTCTCGCGGGAGCCGGCCGACCTCGTCCTCTCCGACCTGACCATGCCCGGCCTCTCGGGCCTCGACCTGCTCGTCCGGATGCGCCGGGAGCATCCGCATGCCGAGTTCGTGCTCGTCACCGCCCACGCCTCCATCGACAGCGCCGTGGAGGCACTCCGGATGGGGGCCTCGGACTACCTCTGCAAGCCGGTGCGGCCGGAGGAGCTCGCCCTCGTGGTGGAGCGCACCCTGGCCCGCCGCGACCTCCTCGCCGACAACCTCCGCCTGCGCGAGGCGCTCGAGACCGTGGAGGCGTGCCGGGCGCTGACCCCGTGCCTCGAGCCGGGAGAGGTCTTCGCGGTGGCCCTCGACCTGCTCCTGCAGACGCTCGGCCGGCGACGCGGCATCGCCTGCTTCCACCGGGATGAGGCCCTGCACGGCGAGGGCGTGGTCTTCCGGGGGCTCCAGGAGGGCGAGTGCCGGCCGCTCCACGAGCGGTGGCTGCACGGCAAGCCCCTCGACCTCGAGACGTGGCAGGAGCTCGAGGTCGTCTCCTGCGGCCCCCTCCACGAGCTCCTCGCCGAGGTGGGCATCGAGGGGGTGCGCCTGCTGGCCGTGCCCCTGCGCGGACGCGAGCAGGAGCGCGGCGTCCTCTTCGTCTTCGAGGACGGACGCCCCTTCGGCGAGCTCGAGCTCGAACGGGCGCGCATCGTCGCCGGACACGCCGGCCTCTCCCTCGAGAACGCGGAGCGGTACGCCCGGGCGCAGGAACGGGCCTACATCGACGACGTCACGGAGCTGTTCAATGCCCGCTACCTGCTCGACGCCGTGGTCCGCGAGGTGCAGCGCGCCGAGCGCTACGGGGGGCACCTCGCCGTGGTCTTTCTCGATCTCGACCGCTTCAAGCTCGTGAACGACCGGCACGGACACCTGGTCGGATCCCGCGCCCTCCGGCAGCTCGGCCAGGTGCTCCAGCGCTGCGTGCGGCAGGTGGACACGGTGGCCCGCTACGGCGGGGACGAGTTCACCGTGCTGCTCGTGGACACCGATCTCGAGGCCGGTCGGACGGTGGCCGAGCGCATCCGCCGGGCGGTGGAGGAGCACACCTTCGAGGGCGAGCGGGGCACCCCGCTGCGGCTCACGGTGAGCGTGGGGGTGGCCTGCTACCCCGAGCACGGGGACGACGCCGAGGCCCTGCTCGACCTCGCGGACAAGGCCATGTACCGGTCGAAGTCCCTCGGCCGGAACCGGGTCTCCACCGCGGCGGAGCTTCGCGGCGCCGCCGGGGAGTCCGTTTGACAGCGCGCGGCGAGGTGGGGTAACCATCGCCTCCCTCGGGGGCGCCGGGAGCTCGCGGTTCCTCGGGAGGCCCGGGCCGGGTGGTGGTCCGCCACCGGTGGCCCGCGGGGGGATCCCCCATCCCGCGGAGGCGGAGGGATGCAGGCGCTGACCCTCGACTCGCTCGGATCGCTCCGGCGCAGCCACGGATGCGGCGAGGTGGAGCCCGGACTCCTCGGCCGGGAGGTGACGCTGGCCGGTTGGGTCCACCGCCGTCGCGACCACGGCGGCGTCATCTTCGTCGACCTGCGCGACCGGACCGGCCTGGTCCAGATCGTCTTCGAGCCCGACACCTCCGGTGCCTGCCACGAGCGCGCCCACCACCTCCGGAGCGAGTACGTGATCGCGGTGCGGGGGGAGGTGCGGCGCCGCTCCGAGGACACCGTCAACCCCGCGCTCGCCACCGGGGAGCTCGAGGTCTTCGTCCACGAGCTCCGGATCCTGAATACCGCCACCCCGCCGCCCTTCCCCATCGAGGAGGAAACGGGCGTGGACGAGAGCGTGCGGCTCCGGCACCGGGTCCACGACCTGCGCCGGCCTCCGCTGCAGCGGGCGCTCACGATCCGCCACCGCCTCGTCCAGTCCGTCCGAAGCACCCTCTCCGAGCTCGGCTTCATCGAGATCGAGACCCCGTACCTCGCGCGCTCGACGCCGGAGGGCGCCCGCGACTTCCTGGTGCCGAGCCGGCTGCAGCCCGGGAGCTTCTACGCGCTTCCGCAGTCGCCGCAGCTCATGAAACAGCTGCTCATGGCCGCGGGTTTCGAGCGCTACTTCCAGATCGTCCGTTGCTTTCGCGACGAGGACCTGCGGGCGGACCGGCAGCCGGAGTTCACCCAGGTCGACCTCGAGATGTCCTTCGCCGGGGTGGACGACGTGCTCGAGGTGCTCGAGGAGGTGACCGCCCGGGGCTGCCTCGAGGCGGCCGGGATCGAGCTGCCCCGGCCCTTCCCGCGGCTCTCCTACCCGGACGTGATGGCCCGCTACGGCACCGACAAGCCAGACCGGCGCATCGCCCTCGAGCTCCGCGACCTGACGGAGATCTTTCGCGAGAGCGGCTTCCGCGCCTTCCGACAGGTGGTGGAGAGCGGCGGGATCGTCAAGTGCCTCCCCATCCCGGACGCGGAGGAGCTCTCCCGGGGCGAGATCGACCGCCTCGAGCGCTTCGTGCGCAAGGAGCTCGGCGGACGGGGCCTGGCCTGGATCCGCGTGATGGCCGACGGGAGCTGGCAGTCGCCCATCGTGAAGTTCTTCTCGGAGGAGGAGCGCGCCGCGGTGGCCGCCGCCGTGGGGGCGCGGCCCGGCATGGTGGTCTTCTTCCAGGCGGACCAGGCGGCACGCGCCAACGCCATCCTGGCCCGGCTGCGCAGCGACCTCGGCGAGCGCCTCGGGCGCACCGACGGCCGGGAGCACGACGTCTTCTTCGTGGTGGACTTCCCGCTCTTCGAGCGCGACGACGAAGGCCGGCTGACCTACATGCACATGCCCTTCGTGGCACCGGTGGAGGAAGACCTCGATCTGCTCGACGTCGACCCGGAGCGGGTCCGCTCCACCCACTACGACGTGGTGATGGACGGCCTCGAGCTCGGCTCCGGGAGCCTCCGCAACCACCGCAGCGACCTCCAGCGGAAGATCCTCGAGATCATGGGCTACCGGCCCGAGGAGATGGACGAGCGCTTCGGCTTCCTCCTCGAGGCCCTCGATGCCGGCGCCCCGCCGCACGGCGGCTTCGCCTTCGGCTACGATCGCTTCGTGATGGTGCTCGCCGGCGCGACCAGCCTGCGGGACGTGATCGCCTTCCCCAAGACGAGTCGCGGGCAGGACCTCCTGCTGCGGGCCCCCTCCCCGGTGGAGCCGGCGCAGCTCGAGGAGCTCGGCCTCGCCCTGGCGCCCCGGCGGGAACGCCCGTGAGGGGGAGGGGGCTCGTTCGCGTGGTGGCCGCCCTGGCGCTCGGGATCGCCGCGTTCGCCGGCCCGGCTTCGGGCACCGGTGCCGAGGCGGAGCGGGTCCACGTGGTGCGACCGGGTGACACGCTGTGGCGCATCGCCGCGGATGCGCTCGGGGATCCGCATCGCTGGCCCGAGCTCTACCGCGCCAACCGGGACCAGATCGCGGATCCGGCGGTGATCTTTCCGGGGCAGCGGCTGCGGATTCCCCCGGAGGCGGCCGGCGCGCGGGGCGGCGGGGCCGCGCGCGGCGCCGCGGATGCGCCCCGCGGCCCGTAGCCACGCTGGCGCCCCGCGGCGGGATGCCGTACATACGCGCCACCATGCCGACCTACGACAAGCTCGAGCCTCCGACCCACGGGGAGCGGATCACCCGGGACGCCGAGGGCCGGCTCCGGGTCCCCGACCGGCCGATCGTCCCGTTCATCGAGGGGGACGGGACCGGGCCCGACATCTGGCGGGCCTCGGTGCGCGTCTTCGACGCGGCGGTGGCCCACGCCTACGGTGGCCGACGCTCCATCGCCTGGTACGAGATCTACGCCGGAGAGAAGGCGCTCGAGGTCTACGGAGCGGATGCCTGGCTGCCCGAGGACACGATCCGCGCCATCCGGGAGTACGGCCTCGCCATCAAGGGGCCGCTCACGACGCCGGTGGGCGGCGGAATCCGCTCCATCAACGTGCGCCTGCGCCAGGTGCTCGACCTCTACGCCTGCGTGCGCCCGGTGCGCTGGTACCGCGGAGTCCCCTCGCCCGTGAAGGCTCCGGAGAAGCTCGATGTGGTGATCTTCCGGGAGAACACCGAGGACGTCTACGCCGGCATCGAGTACCGGGCGGGGACGCCCGAAGCCGCCCGGGTGATCGACTTCCTGAAAAAGGAGATGGGTGCTTCGCTGCGGGACGACTCGGGCATCGGGATCAAGCCGATCAGCCGCACCGGAACCCGGCGGCTGGTGCGGATGGCGATCCGCTACGCCCTCGAGCACGGCCGCGACAGCGTGACCCTCGTCCACAAGGGCAACATCATGAAGTTCACCGAGGGCGCGTTCCGGGACTGGGGCTACGAGCTCGCCCGGGAGGAGTTCCGGGATCGGATCGTCACCGAGGACGAGCTCTTCGAGGCGCACGGTGGGCGCCTTCCCGAGGGCCGCATCCTGATCAAGGACCGCATTGCCGACGCGATGTTCCAGCAGGTGCTGTTGCGGCCTGACGAGTACTCCGTGCTCGCCATGCCCAACCTGAACGGCGACTACATGTCCGACGCCTGCGCGGCGCAGGTGGGAGGGCTCGGAATCGCCCCCGGTGCGAACATCGGCGACGCGGCGGCCCTCTTCGAGGCGACCCACGGCACTGCACCCAAGTACGCCGGGCAGGACAAGGTCAACCCGGGCTCGCTGATCCTCTCCGGGGTGATGATGCTGCAGTACCTCGGGTGGAACGAAGCGTCCCGGGCCATCGAGCGCGCGCTCGAGCGGACCATCGAGCAGAAGCGCGTGACCTACGATTTCCACCGCCAGATGGAGGGTGCGACGCTGCTCTCCTGCAGCGGCTTTGCAGACGCCATCATCGAAAACCTGCAAGCATCCTGAGCGGAGGCCCCCAATGCGCAGGAAGATCGCCCTGATCGGAGCCGGGAACATCGGCGGTGTGCTCGCCGAGCAGATCGCCTACCGCAAGCTCGGAGACGTGGTCCTCTTCGACGTGGTGGAAGGTCTCCCGCAGGGCAAGGCCCTCGACCTCGCGGAGGGCGCGCCCCTCGCCGGATCCGACTGCCGCATCACCGGGACCAACGACTACGGCGACATCGCCGGTGCGGACCTGGTGATCATCACGGCGGGGCTCGCGCGCAAGCCCGGTATGTCCCGGGACGACCTGCTCAAGACCAACCTGGGGATCATGAAGAGCGTGGCCACGGGCGTGCGCGAGCACGCTCCGGAGGCCAGGGCGATCGTGATCTCCAATCCCCTCGACGCCATGGTCTACACCTTCAAGGAGGTCTCGGGCTTCCCCAAGGAGCGGGTGGTCGGCATGGCCGGAGTGCTCGATTCGGCCCGCTTCCGCGCCTTCGTGGCCTGGGAGCTCGGTGTCTCGGTCCGGGACGTGACGGCGCTCGTCCTCGGCGGCCATGGCGATACCATGGTTCCGCTGCCGCGGTACTGCAGCGTGGCCGGCATCCCGCTCACCCAGCTCCTCTCCGAGGATCGGATCCAGGCCATCGTGGAGCGCACGAAGGGGGCCGGGGGCGAGGTGGTGGCCCTGCTCAAGACCGGCTCCGCCTTCGCCTCGCCGGCGCTGTCCGCGATCGAG
>JALSIO010000467.1 GCA_026989995.1 Myxococcales bacterium | reverse complement strand
AGCGGTCCCCGATGGCACAGACCTTCTCGAGCACCTCGGGCAGCGCGCGCCGCGGCACCACGGCGTCGTGCACGTAGAGGTCCGGCGCGAGGCGCCCCATCGCGCCGAAGGCGCCCTTGCGGGCCCGCCAGAAGCGCTCCCGCTCGTCCTCGTCCCGAGCCACCTCGACCCGGGTGGCACCGGCCTCCCGGCCGATGGCGCGGATGCGCGCCACGCGGCCGGGGAGGGCGACGGCGGGCCCGTCGAGCTCCACGAGCAGCACCGCGCCGCAGTCGCGGGGGAGCCCCGCGGCGTAGACGCTCGCCTCCACGGCGAGGATGGTGCGCCGATCGAGAATCTCGAGCGCCGCGGGGACCATGCCCGCGCGGATGATCCCGCTGACCGCCCGGCAGGCGTGGACCACGTCGGGAAAGAGCAGGAGGAGGGTCTCCACGCGCTCGGGAAGGGGAGAGAGCCGGACGGTGATCTCGGTGACGATGCCGAGCGTCCCCTCGCTTCCCACCAGGGCGCCGACCAGGTCGTAGCCCGGCGCCAGCCCCGTCTCGTCGCCGACGCGTACGGCGCGGCCGTCCGGGAGGACCACCTCGAGCGCGAGCACGTGGTGGGTGGTCGAGCCGTGGGCCAGGGTGTGGGGACCGCCGGAGTTCTCGGCGACGTTGCCGCCGAGGGTGCAGGCCTGCTGGCTCGAGGGATCCGGTGCGTAGAAGAGGCCGAAGGGACGCGCCGCACGGCTCAGCTCCGCGTTCACCACGCCGGGCTGCACCACCGCCAGGCGGTCGTCCGGGTCGAGGGCCAGGATGCGGTTCATCCGCGAGCACTCGACGACCACGGCCCCCCCCTCGGCCAGCGCCCCGCCGGAAAGGCCCGTGCCCGCCCCGCGGGCCACGAAGGGCCGCCCCGCGCGGCGGCAGGCGCGCACCACCGCCTGGACCTCCTCCCGGGATTCCACCAGCGCCACCGCCGTGGGCCGCGCGGTGTGGAGGGTGAGGCCGTCGCACTCGTAGGGGAGCAGCTCCTCCGGGCGATGGAGGCAGCGGCCCTCCCCCAGGAGGTCGACCAGCTCGCGGAGCAGCGCCCGCTCGGACACGATCCGACCCTATCCCGGACGGGAGCCGGGCGCCAAGCGCGGCCGCCGCCGGGTGGCGGGGCGGATTCGGACTAGGCCAGGCCCAGCCGGGCGAGCGCGTCCTCGTCGAGGCCGAGATGGTGGCCGACCTCGTGCCGGACCGTGACCTGGATCTGCTCCACCAGCTCGGTGCGGTCCCGGCAGACCTTCTCGAGGTTGCGCTTGAACAGGTAGATCCGGTCGAGGTCGCTGCGCTGCTCGGTCACCGCCGCCTCGGTGCGCGGAACCCCGAGGTAGAGACCGAGAATCTGCGGCGAGATCCGCTCGGCCTCCACCAGCTCGTCCGAGGGCAGCTCCTCCACGAGCACGGGCACGGGGTCCACGTAGGCCCGGATGGAGCGGGGCAGGTTGTCGAGCGACTCCCGCACGGCCGCCTCGAAGTCGGCGTCCTCGATGCGCACGGGCTCGGGGTAGTGCTCGGGGTCGAGCGCATCGGCCTGCCGGAAGGCCCGCTCCGCCTCCTCGAGCTCGCCGAGCCGCTCGAGGACGAGGGCGAGGTGGTAGACGGCGTGGGCCGATTCCGGATCCATCGCCACGGCACGCTCCAGGATCCTGCGGGCCTCTTCCGTCCGACCGAGCTCGAAGAGAATCTGGCCCTCGAAGGCCCGGTAGATCGCCTGGTCACCGCCCGCGCGCTGGGCCCGCCTCACCAGGAAGAGCGCCCCCTCGAGGTCGTCGAGGTAGAACAGCGCCTTGCTCTTGAGGTAGTGGACCTCCGCCTCGGCCGCCCGGTCGAGCCGGGGAAGCTCCGGACGCCCCTCGAGCAGGGTGTCGAGCAGCTCGAGGGCCTGCTCGTGCTCACCGAACTCCTCGATCAGGAGCTCCGCGCGGTTCAGGTGCGCGGCCACGAACTTGGGGTCTGCCTGCGCGGCCTGTTCGAACTCGAAGAGGGCCTCGTCGACGCGCCCGTCGTCCCAGAGGATCTCACCGCGGCCGTTGTGCGCCTCCGCACCGTCGGGGTGCGCCCGAAGCGCTTCTTCGAGCCACGCGAGCGCTTCGTCGGTGCGGCCTCCACGAGATGCCTCCATGGCCTGATCGAGGCAATCCCAGTAGCGATCGTTGTCCTTCATCGGTCCTCTGGACGCTCCGAAGCTCGTCGAACCCGGTTCGCCCTGCGGGTGGGGCGAGGCCCATCATAGCAGACGCGGCGCCGGCAAGGCGCCTCCCGCCACCGTCGGGTATGATTCATAAGATATTGATTTACATAGATTTTTCATGTTTTTCGGAGGACAGGACGGAATGAATGAAGGGTTTTGGCAACACCTGATCGAAAGGTGCCGAGACGCGAGACACCGTGCCCCGGATGGCGAAAGCGGGGCGAAAAAGAAGCTGCGCCCGAAGGGGCACCCCGACCCGCGGCCTAGCTCCCTTCCCCGAGCCGCTCGTGAACGAGGATCCGGTGGCAGGCCCCGCAGGTGACGAGCTCCC
>JALSIO010000466.1 GCA_026989995.1 Myxococcales bacterium | reverse complement strand
GGAGGGGAAGGCTCACGAGCACGAGCGCGACGCGGGAACGGAGGTCGAGCGGCCGGCCGAGCTCCTCGTAGAAACGTTCGAGTCGGGACAAATCGGATCCTCCCAGGGTGTTCAGACCGCGTCTCCGCGCCGGAAGACGCGAAGGGCCACGGCCAGGCAGCCCCCGCCGAAGGCCAGGGGCCAGCCGAGGCCAAGCGCCAGGAGTCCTGAAGCGCCCACGCGGTGTGCCAGGTAGAAGCCCACGGGGCCGAGTTGCGACAGCTCGGGCTCCGCAGCCGCGAGAAGCGCGAGTCGTGCGACCTGCACCGGGTTCAGGGCCGCGAGAACGAAGACCACCCTCGGCTCCACGCGCCAGCCGAGCAGAAGCGCGATCAGGCCGAAATCGAGCAGCGCCACGCCCGCGAGCCAGAGCACCACCGCGTAGGTGAGAACGCGTGCCGACTGCCGCACCCCCACGGAGACGAGGATCCCGAGCCCGGCGAAGGCGACCAGCAGGGAGACGCTCACGGCCGCCGAGCAGAGGACGAAGCTCCACGGCACGGCCTGCCCGAAGAAGAGCCTTCCGGCCACGCCGAGCGCGACGAGGACGACCACCAGCGGAAGCGAGATGGCGAGGATCCGGACCCCCGCCACCGCCAGCAGGTAGCTCGCCCGCCGGACGGGCTGGGAGAGCAGGAGCTCGAGGGCTCCGTCCTCGCGCGCCCGCCCCACCACCGGTGCCGTGACGGCCAGCCCGACGAGGGGCAGGAGGAGCACGAGGGCATGGCAGAGGGAGAAGAGCACCCGCCCCATCCCGGTGAAGCCCAGCACCATGGACTCGCGCAGGCCGACGAGCACGAAGAGCGCGCCGAGCCCGGTGTAGAGGAGGCCGAGCACCACGAGCCAACGGGAGCGCACCACCTCGGCGAGATCGAGAGCGGCGACGGCCGCGAGGTCTTCGGGGATTCTCAAGGCGCCGCCCCCGTGGGCCGGTGGGTCGCGAGCAGGCGCGCGAAAGCTTCCGCGGGCAGCAGTGCCTCCTCCGACTCGCCCCGCCGGACGGCGCCGAGGCCGTAGCCCATCGGAGTCGGCTCCAGCACCGCGACGAAGGCGACCTCCTCCTCCCCGATCCATGCCTCCTCCCGGTGGTGGTGGAAGAAGGCCCGCCCCCGGTCCTCCGGGTGCTCGTGCCGCCAGAGCAGGAGGCAGCCCGGGTCGTCGAAAAAGCGGACGCCGCCCTCCTCGAGCCGAAGCTGGGCCGCGAAGCGCGGCTCCGAGACCAGCATCCGGCAGCGCGCGCAGGGGACTTGGTCGTAGGGCACCGCCTCCGGCCCCAGCGGCCCACGCTCCCCCCGTGCGTAGAGGAGCAGTGCCACCCCGAGGAGCGCGCCTGCGCCGAGGAGGAGCGCCGTGCGAAGCCCACGAGCCGACTCAGCCACGAGCCCCCCCGTCCGCCGGCGGAAGATCGAGCGCCTCCACGTCGCGGGCGTTCAGATCCTGCACCGCGCCTCCCAGGCGGGCCAGCACCTCCTCGAGCAGCCGGGCCTTCTCGGCGTGCGGGCCCACGCGCACCCACCAGCTCCCGGAAGCCGGCCGGAAGCCCCGCGCCCGGAGCCAGGCCTCCGCCTCGGGCCCGGCCACGCGGACCTCGACCACCGAGAGCGCCACGCCTTCCAGAAAGTCGGACACCGGCGCATCGTGCACCAGGCGCCCGTCGGAGAGCACCAGCACCTGATCCACGAGCTGACGGACCTCCTCGAGTCGGTGGGAACAGAGGAGCACCGTGGCGCCTCCGGCGAGCTCGGAGAAGAGCTCGAAGAAGCGCGCCCGGCTGTGCGCGTCCAGGCTGCCGGTGGGTTCGTCGAGGACGAGCAGATCCGCCCCGGACGCGAAGGCGAGTGCGATCAGGAGTTTCTGCTTCATGCCGCCCGAGAGCCCGCGAAAGGGCCGGTGCTCCACCTCGCCCAGGGAGAGGTCGAGGCGCGCGGCCACCCGCGCGACGGATGCGACATCCCGGCCCCGCACCCGGGCCACGGCGCGGACGAGCTCCCCCGCCGGCGCGGCGAGGTTGGGGGCGATCTGGGGGACGTAGGCGACGCGGCGCGCGACCGCCACCGGGTCCTCCCCGACCGAGCGCCCGCCGAGGCGGATCTCCCCCTCGAAGCGCAGGAGTCCGAGGACACACCGGTTGAGGGTGCTCTTCCCGGAGCCGTTCGGACCCACCACCGCCACCCGGCGACCGGCCTCGATGCGGCAGGAGACGCCGCGCAGCGCCTCCACCCGGCCGAAGCGACGCCGGAGGTCCCGGAGCTCAAGCTCCATGGGCGGGTGCGGACCGCTTCGCGGGCGGCCCGAGAAGCGGTTCCGGATCGACCAGCAGAGTCCTCGGCTCGAAGAGCGGAACCACGCGCCCCACGAGCTCCACGAGCATCATGGCGGGCGTCCCCCGGAAGAATCGCAGGGCCGGCTCCCGCCGGGTCAGGTCGTGCTCGAGGCTGCGAAGCACGTACGGGAGGTCGCCGATGCCGTCTCCGTCGAGGTCGTAGCCCGCGTAGTCGCCCCACTCGTTCCGCCGGAAGATCGCATCG
>JALSIO010000465.1 GCA_026989995.1 Myxococcales bacterium | reverse complement strand
CCGGCGTTCCTCCCTAGAACTCACTCCAGCCCGGCCCGGGGCTCGTTCCGAGGGCCGGCCGGAGCACGCCGAAGAAGTCCGAGGTCCCCACCACGCCGTCGCCGTCGAGATCGGCCTCGGCACAGGTGGGATCGAGGCCCGGGTCCACACCGAGGCAGGGGCGGAAACGGCCGAAGAAGTCCGAGTTCCCGACGATTCCGTCGTCGTCGAGATCCGCATCGCACGCATCCCCGTAGTGCTGCACCGCGCCGAGCGAAGCGTCGTCGTCTGCCGGGAAGTCGAGGTCCGCCTGGTCCGGGTTGGGATCGAAGACGCAGTTGTCGCAGACGTCCCCCACGCCGTCGAGGTCGGCGTCGGCCTGGTCCGCGTTCGGAATGGCCGGGCAGTTGTCGACGTTGTCCGGGAACCCGTCGCCGTCCGAGTCGCCGCTGCAAAGGGGCACGAGGGGATCGACGACCTCGGTCGCCGCCGGGGAGAAGGTCCCACCCGCCATGTCCGGACGGCTTCCCGGGGTCGGGTAGCGAACCTCGATGAGCCCGTCGGGAGGACCGGCCTGGAAGTCGCCCGAGAGGATGCCGCTGCCGCGCACCACCACCCGAACCGTCCCGAGGTCGCCCGCGGCTCGAACGGTCGCAGCCGGGGCCACATCCACCGCGCAGCCCTCGAACAGGAGGTCGCCGCCGAGCGCGTCCGAACCGCCGTCGGAGGTGACGGCCGCGTTGACGTCGAGCGCGCCGTCGCTGCGAACGATGATGCTGCCCCCCGAGGAGGAGTTGGACGCGCTGGTGTCGACGGGCCCGTCGATCTGCACCTGGTTTCCGCCCTGGAGCAGGACGTCCCCGCCGAGGTCGCCGCCCGCGCCCTGGATGTCACCGGCGTGGACGACGGCATCCTCCCCGCGAACGGTGACGGTGCCTCCGGCGCCGAAGGTTCCCTTGCCGCGCGCCTCGAGGCGCGCGGCCAGGGTCACGGTGTCGCCGTCGATGTCGATCTCGCCACCGAAGCCGTCGCCGCGGCCGCTCACGATGAGGTCGCCGTCCACCTGCACGTGGGAGCGCGCACCGGGCGTGCCGGAGGTGAGCTGCACGCTCCCGCCGTCCCCGTCGAGGAGCGCGCCCAGGGTGTCGATGGGGCCGGTGACGCCGATCGCTCCGCCAGCCGAGACCAGGATCACGCCGCCGCTCCCGGCATCGCCGGTGCCCCGGGCCTTGAGCCCGCCGACCGTGGCGTCCGTTCCCGCGGCGATGTCGATATCGCCCGCATCGCCGCCGGAGACATCCACGCTGGTGACGGTGACCGGGCCCGCGGTGCTGACGATGTCGATGATGCCACCGCCCCCGCTGGTTCCCCCGGTCGCGCGCACGAGCCCGCTCAGGTCGACGCCCGTCTGCCCGGTGATGGCGATGTCGCCCCCGAAATCGAAGGTCCCGCTGCCGCTCACGTTGATGCCGCCCGTGCCGCGGACCTGCCCGGCGGTCGAGGTGAGCACGAGGGAGCCGCCGTCGGAGCCGGTCAGCTGGATGGCTCCCAGAAAGGAGGTGCCGTCGATCGCGATGTCGCCGGTGGTCACGGCGGTGAAGGTGCCGCCGAGATCGGTCGTCCCCCCGCGGCCCTTCACCAGACCGCTGGGGGCGATGGTGAAGCTCCCGGCCTGGAGGGTCACCGTCCCGGACCCGAGGTCGAGCGTGCCCTCGAGGATCACCGCGCGCGTCCCGAAGTCGAGCACGGAGAGGTCGGTCACGGCGTGGCTGCCCGTGATGACGCAGGGGTCGCCGGTGCAAAGGTCGTCCGCCACGGTCGCATCCGCGACCCCTGCGAGGAGAAGGATGGCGAGGGCCACCGCCGGGGCGGTGGCAGCAACCGGTGCGGATCCGGACCGCAGGAGCCTGTGGAGCGGGGACGCCGGAGCGGGGAGCGACATCGGGGGGGACACCTCTTCTGCGTGGGTGGACCACTCGCCTGACTGGAAGTGGCCAGGCGCGGGAAAATGTGACACGGATCGTCGCCCCGAGGGGCGACGCCCGCGCTCCGGACGGGCGTTCGCCCAGGGCCGACGCGTGCAAGGCTCCACCTGCGTCCGGGCGCTCAGGGCTCCCGGAAGGCCTCGACGTCCTCGCCGAGGATCTCGAGGGCGTCCAGGATGGTCTCCGCCACATCCGGGTCGCCTTCGCGCGCGTGGGCCGCCCATAGGAGCGCCACGCTCTCCGCCCCCCCCACGGTCTCGAGGGCCTCCACGGCCCGTTCCCGCACCTCGGGGCTCGGGTCGGAGAGCCCCCGCGCGAGGGCCGAAGCAGCCCGCGGCCCGGCCTCCTCGAGGAGCTCGAGAGCGCGGGCCTTGAGATCCGGGTCGGGCTCTCGGGCCAGGTACTCCTCGAGGAGCTCGAGGGATCGCGGGTCCCTGCGGCCCGAAAATTGTTCGAGCACGTGCTCGCGCACCTCCGGATCCGGGTCGGTGAGCTGGGCCCAGAGGCGCGTCTCCCGCCCCGGCGCGACCGCTCGCGCCATGGGGGTTCCCTCCGGGCGAGCGTGCCTGCCCGGCGGGCGCGGGCCCGTGGCCGCGACCGGCCG
>JALSIO010000464.1 GCA_026989995.1 Myxococcales bacterium | reverse complement strand
TGGTGGGACCCCGAAAAGGCCGTGAAGACGAGCTCGCCTGCGTAGCGGTGGCGCGGGTGCACGGGCATCCGGGTGGTTTCCTCGGCCACCCGGGCCACCCCGGGGAGATCGGAGAAGTCGAGGCCCGGGTCGATGCCGGTGGCGAAGAGGTTGGGGGCGAGCGTCACGAGGTCCACGTTGCCGGTCCGCTCGCCGTTTCCGAAGAGCGTCCCCTCCCCCCGCTCGGCCCCCGCGAGGAGCGCCAGCTCCGCGGCCGCCACGGCGGTTCCGCGGTCGTTGTGCGGGTGGATGCTCAGCACCGGGCTCTCGCGCCGGGGGAGGTGGCGGTCCATCCACTCGATGCGGTGCGTGTAGACGTTGGGAGTCGTCGTCTCGACGGTGGCGGGCAGGTTCACGACGAGCGGGCGTTCGGGGGTGGGCTCGAGGACCTCGGCCACTGCCGCGCACACCTCGAGCGCGAAGTCGAGCTCGGTCCCGGTGAAGCTCTCCGGGGAGTACTCGAAGCGCACCTCTGTGTCCCGCAGTGCCTCCGCGCGCCTGCGCAGGCGCTCGGCGCCGCGCACCGCGATCTCGCGGACGCCCTTCCGGTCGGTCCGGAAGACCACCCGCCGCTGGAGCGCGGAGGTCGAGTTGTACAGGTGGACGATCGCGCGGCGGGCTCCGGCGAGTGCCTCGAAGGTGCGGTCGATGAGCTCGTCCCGGGCCTGGGTGAGCACCTGCAGGGTCACGTCCTCGGGAACGAGATCCTCGAGGATGAGCTGCCGCAGGAACTCCCACTCGGCCCGCGAGGCACTGGGAAAGCCCACCTCGATCTCCCGAAAACCGATGCGCACCAGCTCGCGGAAGAGCCGGAGCTTTCGGGGTGGGTCCATCGGGTCGACCAGTGCCTGGTTGCCGTCCCGGAGGTCGACGCTGCACCAGATCGGGGGCCGCCGGAGCCTTCGCGACGGCCAGCGGCGGTCCGAGAGCTCGACCTGCTCCATGGGCGGGTGGCGGTGGGCGGGCAGGGGGGCTGGCCGGGAGAAGCCCGGACGCCGGCGGCCGGTGAGTCCGAACCAGAACCCGGCGATCCGCCGGGGCTCGATCTCGTCGGAACCCTCGGTGATGCGGTGGCGGCGGTGGTGCCGGTAGGCGGGCTCGAAGGGGAGCTGCCGCGTGTCGCCGAGCCCTCCGTGCACCTGCAGGGCTCGGTCGGCGGCCTCGCGGCAGAGGCGGTTGGCCCGGAGGTTTGCCATCGAGACGAGCTCGGTCACCTCGAGGGGGTCGCGGCGGTCGAGCAGCCACGCCGCCCGGGCGACGGGGCCGTGGACCATCTCGGCCTCGGTGGCGAGCTCCGCGAGCGGGCACTGGATGGCCCGATTCTCCGCCAGCGGCCGGCCGCAGGCGATCCCCCGCTCCCCGGTGACCGGGACCTCGGGGGTGGTCCGCTTCGGCTCCTCGGTGCCGAAGGCGTGAATGACGTGGACGAGCGGGAAGTCGCCGACGATGGACGACTCGGTCTCCAGGTCGTTGTGCAGCCCCGGGCCGCGCGGCGCGGAATCGCGGCTCGGAGCTATCATCGCGCGGGCCGGACGCCGCCGCGAGGCGTCCCGACGGGGGAGGAGGCGCCGATGGCGGCGAGCGGTGGATCGGGAAGGGGCGCGGTGGGGCCCGGCGCGGGACCGGCGCCCATCGAGTTCGACGAGGAGCTCGCGCGCCATCTCGAGCGCATGTACCTGACCCCGGACGTGGTGGCGCAGCGCGCGCGGGTGCTGCAGGCGATGGAGCTCCGCTCCGGGGACCGGGTGCTCGATATCGGCGTGGGCCCCGGTCTGCTGGCGCACGATCTCGCGTGCTGCGTGGGACCGGACGGGCGGGTGGCCGGCGTCGACACCTCGCCGGCCATGCTGGCCATGACCCGCGACCGGTGTGCGGAGCAGGACTGGACCGACTTCCAGCTCGCCGACGCGACCGAGCTGCCCTTCGAGGATGAGGGCTTCGACGCCGTGGTCTCGACCCAGGTCTACGAGTACGTGGGCGATGTCGATGCCGCGCTCGCCGAGGCGTGGCGGGTGTTGCGCCCGGCCGGGCGGCTCTTCGTGCTCGACACGGACTGGGACAGCATCGTCTGGCGGAACCGCGACCGGGCGCGGATGGAGCGGGTGCTGCGCGCGTGGGACGAACACCTCGCCCATCCGCATCTGCCCGCGGTCCTCGGCGGCCGGCTCCGCGAAGCCGGGTTCCAGATCGAGCGGCGCGAGATCATCCCCATGTTCAACCCGGAGTTCCACCCGCACTCCTACAGCGCGGGAATCCTGGGCGCGATCCACGCCTTCGTGCCCGGTCGTGGCGGCGTGACCCAGGAGGAGGCCGACGCCTGGGCGCTCGACCTGCGCGAGCTCGGGGAGGCCGGAGACTACTTCTTCAGTCTCAACCGTTACCTCTTCGTCGCCGTCCGGCCCGCCTAGCCGGGGCCGGGTACGGTCGCTCGGGAGCTCGCCGCGCACCTGCGCGTCCGGGCGCACCGGGCGGGCCGGGGTGGACCCGCAGTCGAGCGGCAGCCCGTGGCCGGGACCGGCCGGCCCTTCACCC
>JALSIO010000463.1 GCA_026989995.1 Myxococcales bacterium | reverse complement strand
CGAAATCGGCTCCGCAATCGCCCTCGAGGCGGGAGAGCAGGGAGTTGGAAGACACGTCCCCGGAGAAAAGGGGATCCAGACTGCTCTCGTTTCGCACCCACGGTGGTTGAATGCCTGGCGGAAGACCCAGCAGCGTGGCCTCTACGTTCGTCCAGTGCGATCTGGGGTGCCATGCCCACGATGGCTGTTCGCTGGCTGATCCAGCGGGTCCTCACCGATGACGGGAGCGAGTTCCAAGGCGCCTTCCGTGCGACCTGCCGGCAGCCCGGCATCGAGCCCACCCGCGCGAAGCCCCCCGCCCTGCCTGGACCGACGGCTTTGCAGAGCGCCTCCCGGGCACGATCCTCCACGAGCCTTGGCGTCTGGAGTTCCGACGCCGCACCTTCACCGGCTCCCGCAGCTCCAAGGCTCCCTTGACGCCTTCCTGCACCTCTCCAACCACGAGCGGACCGACCACGGTGCCCGCACCCGGGGCCGAACGTCCGCCGAGCCTTTGCTCGGAGTCCGGGAATGATGAAGCCGCCTCAAGAATGGGAGAAAGGCCGACACCGATGCGGAACGCGACAGGCTGGAGGCCGGACGGAGCGCGTCGCCGCCCTGCGGAGGTCGCTCCCGGCGCCGGGGCACCGGGACGGGATCGGGGAGGCCGCGCGCGGGTCGGGCCGCTGGAGCCGACGGCCGGATTCGAACCGGCGACCTGCTGATTACGAATCAGCTGCTCTACCAGCTGAGCTACGTCGGCGCGGGCTGCGACCGGACCGGATCGGCGCCGGCAAGGGCGCGAGCTTAGCCGGGGGGGTCTCGCGCGGCTACGGGCATCGGGGATGCCGCCGACCTCCCGGTGGGGGGACGAGTGGCCGGGAGGCACCCGGCGGCTTGGGGCGGCGGGCTCCAGCCGCCGGGCCATCGGGGGAAGGGGGGCGTGATGGTGGCTCGAGTTCGATGCGGGGCGCTCGCTGCGTGCGGCGGTGGGGGCGTGATACCTTCCGCGCCGTGGCAGGGGTGGACGAGCCGGACCGGCTGATCTGGGTGGACGGGGAGTTCGTCCCCTGGGGGCAGGCCGCCGTCCACGTGCTCTCCCACAGCCTGCAGCGCGGGTCGCTGGTCTTCGACTACCTGAGCGTGCACGAGACGGAGCGGGGGCCGGCGATCTTCCGGCTGCCGGAGCACCTCCGCCGCTTCCGCCGCTCGGTGGATCTGGTGGGCCTGCCCCTCGAGCTCTCCACCGATGCGCTCCACAGGGCGGTGGTCGCGGCCGTCCGCGCCAACCCGGGCGCCACGGCCGTCAAGATCTCGGCCTTCCTTCCCTCGATCGAGGTGGACGTGGTGCCCATGGATCCGCGGGTGTCGGTGGCCATCGCCGCCTACGACCCGGTGGGCGACGTGATCCTGCGCCACGCCGGCCGCCCGCCGGAGCGGCGCCCCGTCCGGCTCTGGGTGGAGAAGGTGGCCCGCAACCGGCGGGAGGACATCCTGCCCCCCCAGGCCAAGGTGGCGGCGAACTACGCCTCGCCCATGCGGGCCAAGTGGGAGGCGCGGCGCCGGGGCTACGACGAGATCGTGCTCGTGGACGAGGAGGGCTTCCTGGCGGAGGGACCCACCTGCAACCTCTTCCTGGTGGAGGCCGACGGCGTGCTGCGCACGCCCCCCGAGCGGCGCGTGCTCCACGGCGTGACCCGCGACTCGGTGATGGCGCTGGCCCGGGACGAGGGGATCCCGGTGGAGGAGGTGGCGCTCGCGCCGGAACGCCTGCTCGCCGCGCGCGAGGCCTTTCTCACGGGGACGAGCGCCGGGGTCTGGCCGGTGGAGTCCGTGGACGGCCACCGGCTCGGCGGTCCCTGCCCGGGCCCGATCTCGAAGCGGCTCGCGGATCGCTTCGAGTTGGCGGTGGCGGGGCGGGATCCGGCCTTCCGGGGCTGGCTCACCTTCGTGGACGAGACCGGGGAGGGGTAGGGTGCGCGTGCTCTCGGGAACGCAGCCCTCGGGCGAGCTGCACCTCGGCAACTACTTCGGTGCGCTGCGGCAGTACCTCGAGCTGCAGGAGCAGCACGAGGCGCTCTTCTTCATCGCCGACTACCACTCCATGACCACCATCCGCGACGCCGAGCTCCGCTGGCGGCTGACGCGCGAGGTGGCGCTCGACTACTTGGCCTGCGGCCTCGATCCCGAGCGCGCCATTCTCTTCCGCCAGTCGGACATGCCCGAGCACTGCGAGCTGCAGTGGATCCTCTCCACGGTCACCCCCATGGGCCTGCTCGAGCGCGCGCACGCCTACAAGGACAAGCTGGCCCAGGGGAAGCCGGCCGATCACGGCCTGTTCGCCTATCCGGTGCTGCAGGCCGCCGACATCCTGATCTACCGCGCGGATCTCGTTCCCGTGGGCCAGGACCAGAAGCAGCACCTCGAGATGACGCGCGACATCGCGCAGCGCTTCAACCAGCACTACGGCGAGGTGCTCGTCCTCCCCGAGCCGTACATCCCGGAGGAGGTGGCGGTGGTGCCGGGGACGGACGGGCGGAAGATGAGCAAATCCTACGGAAACGCGATCCCGCTCTTCGCGACCGGGAAGCGGC
>JALSIO010000462.1 GCA_026989995.1 Myxococcales bacterium | reverse complement strand
GGGATCACCCTCCGGAACCAGGCGCCGGAAGAAGTGCTCGAGGTCGCGGCGGGCGGACGGATCGGCGTTCTCCTGCACCAGCAGGCTCGCCGAGGTGTGGCGCACGAAGACGTGGCAGATCCCCTCCGAGATCCCGGCCTCCTTCACCACGGCGGCCACCTCCCGGGTGATCTCGACGAGCCCGGCGCCACGGACGGCGAACTCGAGCTGGCGTACCATCGACCCTCCCGGCTCCCGCCCGGCCGGCGGGTGCGAAGGAGAAGCGTACCGATGCAGCCCGGGATCATCCTCACCGGTGGCTCTGCCGCCGCCGACCTCGACCTCGCGCGCCGCGCCGAAGCCGCCGGCTTCGCCGGCGCCTACGCCATCGAGTTCTTCAACCAGCACGGATTCGCCACGCTCGGCGCCGCCGCGGCGTCCACCCGGCGCATCCGGCTCGGCACGGCCATCGCCAACGCCTTCACCCGCTCGCCGCTCCTCCACGCCACCGCCGCCATGGACCTCGACGAGCTCTCCGGCGGCCGCTTCGTCCTCGGCCTCGGGAGCGGGACCCGGCGGATGAACCAGGACTGGTACGGGGTCCCCTTCTCCCGGCCGGCGGCGCGAATGCGCGAGCTCGTCACCCTGCTGCGCTCGGTCTTCGCCGCCCAGAAGGGGATCGGCTTTCGCTTCGAGGGGGAGTTCTACCGCATCTCCGTCCCCGCCTTCGCGCGGCCCGTGCGCGTCCGGGAGGAGATCCCCGTCTGGGTCGCCGGGGTCAATCGGCTCATGGTGGGGACGGCCGGAGCGGTCGCGGATGCCCTCGTGGGCCACCCGATCGCCAGCCGCCGCTGGCACCGGGAGCGGAGCCTTCCCTGGCTGCGGGAGGCGGAGAACCGGGCGGGGCGGCCCGAGGGCTCCTGCGCCCTCGTGCCCTACGTGCTGACCTCGATCCACGAGGACCGCGGCCTCGCCGTCCAGGACGCCAAACAACAGATCGGCTTCTACTTCACCGTGGCGGTCTACCGCAGCATCCTCGAGTTCCACGGCCTGCCGGAGGTCGCCGATGCCTGCCGGCGGGCACTCCGTGGCTTCGACGTGGCCGCGATGGCCGCCGCCATCCCGGACTCCCTGGTGGACGAGATCGCGATCGCCTGCACGCCCGACGAGGCGCGGGACCGCCTCGAGCAGTGGCGGGAGCTCTGCGACCATCCCCTCCTCTACGCTCCCACCGTGGGGGTTCCCCGGGAGCGCGTGCGCGCGAACCAGGACGCGATCCTGGAGCTCTTCGGCCGGTGAGCCGGGAGGGGCCCGGGCGAACGCTCCCGGCCTGGTTCGCCGAGGCGGCGCTCGGCATCTTCGTCCACTTCACGCCGGCGAGCGTCCCCGGCTTCGCACCCCGGGGACGCATCGAGCAGGTCTTCGTCCACGGCCAGTCCGCCTCCCCCTACTCCGAGTGGTACTGGAACTCCCTGCGCATCCCCGGGAGCCCCGTGGCGCGCTTCCACCGGGAGCGCTACGGCGACCGTCCCTACGAGGCCTTCGCTGCGGAGTTCCGGCACGGCCTCGAGAAGTGGGATGCGGGAACCTGGGCCTCCCTCTTCCGGGAGGCCGGGGCCCGCTACGTCGTGCTGGTCGCCAAGCACCACGACGGCTTCTGTCTCTGGCCCTCGGAGGTCCCGCACCCCGATCCGCGGTACCGGGAGTGGCACGCCGGGCGGGACGTGGTGGGCGAGCTGGCCCGGGCGGTCCGTGCGGAGGGGATGCGCTTCGGCATCTACTACTCCGCCGGCCTCGACTGGAGCTTCGAGAGGCGGCCGGTGCGGGGGCTCGCCGACCTCCTCGGGAACGTGCCGGGAGGGGCCTATCCGGCCTACGCGGCGGCACAGCTCCGGGAGCTCATCGACCGCCATCGGCCCTCCGTCCTGTGGAACGACATCGCCTCGCCCGGAGACGCCCACTCTCTTCTCGAGCTGGTGCGCCACTACCGCCGGCTCGTACCCGACGGGGTGATCAACGACCGCTGGCACCACCGGCGCTGGTTTCAGCCGGCCTTGCGGGTACCGCTCGTCACCCGGGCGATCGACGCCGCGCTGCGCCCGAGGCTGCGGCGGCTCCGGGGTGTGCCGGCGCCGCCTCCGCCGCTCGTCTACGACGTCCGCACCACCGAGTACACCACCTTCCGCGGAATCCAGCCCGACCGCTTCGAGTGCGTGCGGGGCATGGACGGAAGCTTCGGATACAACCGCAACTCCCGGCCGGAGGACTTCCTCTCCCGGGAGGAGCTTCTCGACAGCCTCGCGGAGGTCGTCTCGAAGAACGGAAACCTGCTGCTCAACGTCGGACCGCGGGGCGAGGACGCCGCCATCCCGGAGCCGCAGGTCGAGCGGCTGCGCTGGCTCGGCGAGTTCACCGGCCGCGCCGGAGAGGCGATCTACGGGACCCGCCCCTGGCGTCGGGCGGAGGCGCTCAGCCGCGAGGGCGTGGCCCTGCGCTTCACCCACCGGCCCGCCGGAGACGTCGGTACGCTCTACGTCGTGGCCCGGGACATGCCCGCGGGAGGCGCCCTCACCCTCGCGGACGTGCCCCTCGGCGATCC
>JALSIO010000461.1 GCA_026989995.1 Myxococcales bacterium | reverse complement strand
CCTCCGTCCGCCCGGCCCGGCTTCCGCACGGAGCCGGGGAGCCGGCGCGCGGCGCCCTCCGTCCCCACGCAGCAGGAGGACCCCATGCCCCCGTCCCGCACCCGCGTGCCCGCCGTCGAGGGCTGGTTCACGCTCGACCTCGAGGCGCCGCACCTGCTCGGCACCCGCTGCAGCGGCTGCGGCTCCTATTTCTTCCCCCGCGAGCGCACGGCCTGCCGCAACCCGGCCTGCCCGGGCGGCGAGCTCGAGGAGGTGGCCCTCTCCTCCCGCGGGCGGCTCTGGTCGTTCACCAACAACTGCTACCCGCCGCCGAAGCCCTTCGTGGCCCCCGACCCCTTCGAGCCCTACGCCATCGCCGCGGTCGAGCTCGAGGAGGAGAAGATGGTGGTGCTCGGGCAGGTGGTGCGCGGGGTCGGAGCGGAAGAGCTCGAGGCGGGAATGGAGATGGAGCTCTGCCTCGAGACCCTCTTCGAGGACGACGAGCACGAATACCTGGTCTGGAAGTGGCGGCCGGCGGTCTGAGCCATTCCGCCCCGCCGCGCGGCGAGCTTCGCGCGTGGCCGGATGAAGCGAGCCCCCCGGCACGGGCGGGCGGGAGGTAGCCATGGGAGCTGAGGTCGCGATCCTGGGCGTGGGCATGCACCCCTGGGGCAAGTGGGGCCGGAACTTCGTCGAGTACGGCGTGCACGCGGCCCGCGAGGCGCTGCGCGACGCGGGCCTCGAGTGGAAGGACGTGGACTTCGTGGCCGGCGGCGACACCATCCGCAACGGCTACCCGGGCTTCGTCGCCGGCGCGACCTTCGCCGCGGCCCTCGGCTTCCGCGGCAACCAGGTGATGAGCACCTACGGAGCCTGCGCCACCGGGGCCCAGGCCATCCAGGCCGCCCGGGCGCAGATCCTGGCGGGCCTCGCCGAGGTCGCCCTCGTCGTGGGCGCCGACACCACCCCCAAGGGCTTCTTCGCGCCCGCCGGAGGCGACCGCCAGGACGACCCGGACTGGCTCCGCTTCCGACTGCTCGGCGCCACCAACCCCGTCTACTTCGGGCTCTACGCCCGACGCAGGATGGAACTCTACGGCGCCACCGAGCGCGACTTCGCCGAGGTCAAGGTGAAAAACAGCCGCGCCGGCCGGCACAACCCGAACGCCCGCTACCGCAAGGCCTTCACGGTGGAGGAGATCCTCGCCTCGCCCATGGTCTCCGACCCGCTCCGCCTGCTGCAGATCTGCGCCACGAGCGACGGCGGCGCGGCGCTCGTCCTCGCGAGCGAGGGCTTCGCGCGCCGGCACCAGCGGAAGGCCCCGCGGCTCGGGGCCGTGGCCACCGTGACCCCTACCTATCCCAACACGGTGATCGAGATGCCGAATTTCGCCACCGACTCCGCGGCCGGCGCCCCGCCTCCGGACACGCCCTTCCGGGACGCGATCGCGCGCGGTGCCTACGAGCAGGCCGGCCTCGGGCCGGAGGACCTCGATCTCGCCGAGGTCTACGACCTGTCCACGGCCCTCGAGCTCGACTGGTACGAGAACATCGGGCTGTGCAAGCCGGGGGAGGCGGAGAAGCTGCTCCGGGATGGCGACACGGCGCTCGGGGGGCGCATCCCCGTCAACCCCAGCGGAGGTCTCGGCGCCTTCGGCGAGGCCATCCCGGCCCAGGCCATCGCACAGGTCTGCGAGCTCACCTGGCAGCTCCGGGGCCAGGCGGGCCCCCGCCAGGTGGAGGGAGCCCGGGTGGGCCTCGCGGTGAACCAGGGACTGTTCGGGCACGGCTCGGCCGTGATCGTGCGGGCGTAGACCGCGCCCGCCGCCGACCGCCCGACCCGACCAAGGAGGAAGCCATGTCCCCGCTCCCGCTCCAGGAACTCTCGGACCGCCTCGAGATCCAGGACCTGCTCACCCGCTACACGGTGGCCATCGACCGCAAGGACTGGTCGCTGCTCGACCGGTGCTTCACGCCGGACGCGGAGCTCGACTACACCAGCACGCCGGGCGGGCAGAAGGGCGCCTACCCGGAGGTCCGCAAGTGGCTCGAGGCCGCGCTCTCGCCCTTCCCCATGACCATGCACTTCATCTCGAACTCGGTGGTCGAGATCGACGGCGACCGGGCGAAGGCCCGCACCTACGTCATCAATCCCATGGGCTTCCCGAAGAAGGATGGAAGTCTGCACATCTTCACCGTGGGGGGCTACTACAACGACGAGCTGGTGCGTACCGCCGAGGGGTGGCGCATCGCGAAGCGCGTCGAGGAATTCGCCTACATGGAGGGCTCCCTCCCCGAGGAGCTCGGCATCGGGAGCTGAGGCCCGCGGCGGCACGCGCTCGGGCGGCGCCGGGGCTCAGCCAGGCCCGCTCCGGATCCGGAGCGCGTCGAGGAGCGCGCCCTCGGCGCGGCGGAAGACGCGGATCCAGACCAGGCCCGCGAGGAGCGCCCGGTGATCCGGACCGGCTCCGGTACGGCCGCGGTCACCGGCAGGCCCCCAGCGCTCCCCACGAGCGCCTCCGCGCCGTAGACGGGCCCGAGCAACGAGACCGCGAGCAGCAGGAGATTCAAGGACGACTCCACCAGCGCAACCGGGGTCGTCCACGAGG
>JALSIO010000460.1 GCA_026989995.1 Myxococcales bacterium | reverse complement strand
CCCCGCCCCGGGAGCCCTCCGTGCCGGGGACGGAGCCGCCGACCCATCCACCCTCGACGGCGTACCCACGCGGGGAAGGGGGCGTCCCGAAATGCCTGCGGGCCACGGCCACCTCCCCCGAAGTCGCGACCGAGATCGCGGATCCTTTCCGGATCCGAGGAGCAGGCTTCGCGGAACGGCCGGAGGATCTCCCGCTAGATCGCCCGCTGCCGGCCCTCCCAGTAGGGGTCCCGGAGCTTCCTCTTGTAGAGCTTCCCGTTCGGATCCCGCGGCATCTCGTCGATGAAGTCGATGCTCTTCGGGATCTTGTAGCGGGCCAGCCGCTCGCCGGCGAAGGCCAGGATCCGACGGGCGAGCTCCGCGCCCGCTTCCACGCCCGGCGCGGGCTTGACCACCGCCTTCACCTCCTCGCCCCAGTCCTCGTTGGGAACCCCGAAGACCGCCACGTCCTCGATCTCCGGCATCTGGTGGAGCACGGATTCGATCTCCGCCGGGTAGATGTTGACCCCCCCGGAGATGATCATGTCGATCTTGCGGTCGCAGAGGTAGAGGTAGCCCTCCTCATCGAGGTAGCCCATGTCGCCCACGGTGAAGAAACCCTCGCGCCGGTTCTCTTCCGTCTTCTTGCGGTCCTTGTGGTACTCGAAGTCGTTCTGCCCGAGCTTCATGTAGACGGTGCCCGGGGTCCCGGGCGGGCAGTCGCGGCCCTCGTCGTCGAGGATCCGGATTTCCGAGTTGGGCCAGGCCCGGCCCACCGTGCCGGGATGCGCCAGCCATTCCTCGGGCGTGACCAGGGTCCCCCCGCCCTCGGTGGCGGCGTAGTACTCGTAGATCACCGGCCCCCACCACTCGAGCATACGCCGCTTGGTGTCCACCGGGCAGGGGGCGGCGGCGTGGATCATGCAGCGCAGCGAGGAGAGATCGTAGCGGTTGCGCACCTCCTCGGGCAGCAGCAGAAGCCGGTGGAACTGGGTCGGAACCATGTGGCTCGTGGTCACCCGGTAGCGCTCGATGAGCTCGAGCATCCGCTCCGGCGTCCACTTGTCCATCACCACGAGGGTGTGTCCGAGGTGGAGGGACATCCCGCTGAACATCATCACGGCGGTGTGGTAGAGGGGCGAGCCGCAGAGGTGGACGTTGTCGTCCTCGGGCTTCACTCCGAACATGCCGAAGAAACCGGCGAAGAGGCTCCCCACCAGGTCCGGATCGAGGTCCGCGAGCTTCCTGCGAACGCCCTTGGGGCGCCCGGTGGTGCCCGAGGTGTAGTTCATCACCGCCCCGGCGGAACGGTCCTCCGGCAGGTGGTCGGGTTGCCGCTCGGAGATCTCGGCATAGGGCCGGAAGCCCGGGATCTCGCCCACGGCGAAGCGGTGCGACTCCGGGAGCCGGATCTCGCCGGCGGCCTTCCGCACGGCCTCCTCGAAGCGCGCGCTCGCCACGAAGACCTTCGCGTCCGAGTCCTCGACGATGTAGGCGATCTCGGGGCCGGCGAGGTGGTGGTTGATCGGTGTCAGGTAGAGGCCCGCCTGAAAGACCGCGAGGTAGAGCTCGACCATGGGTGCGCCGTTCTCGAGAACGACGGCCACGTTGTCGCCCTTCTCGAGCCCGAGGGCCCGGAGGCCGTGAACCAGCCGGTTGCTCCGGGCCAGGAGCTCCCCGGCCGGGATCTCCTCCCCGTTGGGTGTCACCAACGCGAGGTGATCGGGCCTCGCCTCCGCGCGCTTCCAGAATCCCAGCGCCATGCTTCCTCCCGCCCGGCCACCCCGCCGGTCCCGGTTGCTCGGATCGCCACCCGGAACCCGCCCGCCGCGGTCTCAGGGCTTCTCGCTTCCCACGATCCACATGGAGAAGTACTGCGAGCCGCCACCGTAGGCATGGCCGAGAGCGCGGCGGGCTCCTTCCACCTGGTGCTCGCCCGCCTGCCCCCGGACCTGCATCGCCGCCTCGGCGAAGCGCAGCAGGCCCGAGGCTCCGATGGGGTTCGAGGAGAGCACACCGCCGGAGGGATTGACCGGCATGTCGCCGTCGAGGGCGGTGGCCCCCTCGTAGACCATCTTCCAGCCCTGGCCCTCCTCGGCGAAGCCCAGGTTCTCCATCCACATCGGCTCGAACCAGGAGAAGGGCACGTAGATCTCCGCCACGTCCAGCTCGCGGCGCGGGTTCTCGATGCCGGCCTTGCGGTAGAGCGAGGCCGCGCAGTCCCGCCCCGCCCGGGGATTGACCTGGTCGCGGCCGGCGAACATGGTGGGCTCGCTGCGCATCTCCGTGGCGTGAACCCACGCCGGGGGTCGTGGTGCCCGCTCGGCAGCGAGCTCGCTCGCGAGCACCATGGCGCAGGCCCCGTCCGAGGAGGGGCAGGTCTCGAGGTATCGGATCGGGTCCCAGAGCATCGGCGAGGATTCGATCTTCTCGAAGGTGATGTCCGGGATCTGCAGGTGGGCGTAGGGGTTCTTGAGCGCGTTTCTCCGGTCTTTCAGTGCCACCCGGATGCCGGTGTCCTCGGGTGCCCCCGAGCGGCGGATGTAGGCCCGGATCAGCGGCGCGAAGTAGCCGCCGGCACCCGCCACCACCGCCACGTTGAAGGGAA
>JALSIO010000459.1 GCA_026989995.1 Myxococcales bacterium | reverse complement strand
CGGCGATGAGCCGGGAGACCGGCGGCGAGGCGGTCGAGGCCGAGATCGCCCGGATCGGGCGTCGGATCCGGCGTTGGCGGGAGGAGGCCGGACTCACCCTCGGCGAGCTCGCGGAGCGGAGCGGCGTCGCGCCGAGCACCATCCAGAAGGTCGAGTCCTACCAGATGGTTCCGAGCGTGGCCGTGCTGCTCAAGATCGCCCGGGGCCTCGGGCGCCCGCCGGGCGATCTCATCGCCGAGGACTCGCCGCGCGACGAGGTCGCCCTCCTGCGCGAGGGCGCCCGCCCCGTGCTCGCGAGCCGTCGGGGGATGCGCGTGGAACGCCTCTCGGGGGACCTCCCCGACCCGGAGGTGGAGGCCTGGCGGGTCACCCTCGATCCCGGCGTGGGGAGCGGCGCCGGCGAGATCCGCTACGAGGGCGAGGAGCTCGTCCTCGGCGAGGTGGGGACCGTCCGCTTCCAGCTCGGAAGCGGGTCCGTCGAGATCGGTCCCGGAGATGTGCTGCACTTCAAGGCCCGCCTTCCACACGCCTGGGACAACCCGGGGCCCGGCCCGGCGCGCTTCGTGGTGCTGGGAACCCTCGCGCCGGCGCTTCGGGAGGCCCTGCGGGCGCGCGGGCGTCCGCAGGGTCCGAGCCGGTCGCGCCAGAGGTGGCGGAGGTGAGGGCCCTCCTCCTCCGGGAGGTCGGGCGCCCGCCGGAGCTCGCCGACCTCGAGCTCGAGGGGCCGCGCGAGGGCGAGGTCCGGCTGCGGATCGAGGCCAGCGGCGTCTGTCGCAGCGATCTGTCGGTGGCCACGGGCGTGCTCCGGTCGCCGGTGCCGGTGGTGCTCGGCCACGAGGCCGCCGGCGTGGTCCTCGAGGTCGGGCCGGGGGTGACGGCGCCGCGCCCGGGGGATCGGGTGGTGGTCTCCCTTTCGCCGGCCTGTGGGGAGTGCACCTTCTGCCGCGAGGGCTGTGCCAACTTCTGCACGGAAATGATCCCCGGCATGGTGCGCTCGGTGCTGCGCGACGGCAGCACCCGCCTCCGGAAGGATGGGCAGCCGGTCCACCACCAGTGCGGCGTGGCCTCCCTGGCCGAGGAGGCCGTGGTGGACGCCCGCTGTTGCGTGCCGGTCCCGGACGAGGTCCCCCTCTCGCGGGCCTGTCTGCTCGGCTGCGGGGTGCTCACGGGCTACGGCGCCGCGGTGCACGCCGCCGAGCTCGGCCCCGGCCGCTCGGTGGCGGTGCTCGGCTGCGGCGGGGTGGGCCTCGCCGCCGTGCAGGGGGCCCGGCTGGCCGGGGCGGAGCCCATCGTGGCGGTGGATCTCGATCCCGGCCGGCTCGAGGTCGCCCGGGAGCTCGGCGCGACCCACGCGGTGCAGGCCGGCGGGGACGTGCGGACCGCGATCCGGCGCATCGCCCCCCTCGGCGTCCACGCGGCCATCGAGGCCATCGGTCGCACCGACACCATCGCGCTCGCCTTCGAGCTCCTGCGGCCCGGGGGCGTGGCGGTGGCGGTGGGGATGCCGTCCGCCCGGGAGACCGTTCCCATCCGGGTGGGCGGCCTCTTCCAGGAGCGCCGGCTCGGCGGCTGTGTCTACGGGGGCGGCAACCCGCTCGAGGATCTCCGGGTGCTGCTCGGGCTCGCGGCCCGGGGCGAGCTGCGCCTCGACCCGATGGTGGGCTTCGAGCTTCCACTCGAAGACGCCCCCCGGGCCTTCGAGAACCTCCGCCGGGGTGTCGGATTGAGGCAGGTGGTGCTTCCGGGAGGAGCCAGGTGAGGTTCGGAATGCTGCATCTCTTCGAGAGCCCGCGCGGGCGGACCGAGCGGGAGATGGTCCACGAGCAGATCGCGCTCATGTAGGCGGCCGAGGACTTTGGCTTCGACTCCGTGTGGCCGGAGGAGCACCATTTCACCGAGTACGGCTTCTGCGCCTCTGCGGCGCTCTCGCTCGCCGCGATCGCGCGTCGCGCCCGCCGGATCCGCCTCGGAACCGGCGTGGTGGTCCTCCCCTTCAACCACCCCATCCGCGTGGCCGAGGACTACGCCATGCTCGATCTGCTCTCGGACGGGAGGGTGGATCTCGGGGTGGGGCGGGGCTACCAGCCGGTCGAGTTCCAGGGGTTCGGCATCGACCAGGGTCGGAGCCGCGAGATCTTCGACGAGGCCCTCGAGGTGATTCGCCGGGCCTGGAACGAGGAGCGCTTCGACTTCGAGGGGCAGCACCTCCGCTTCCGCGACGTGGAGGTGCGCCCCCGACCACTGCAGAAGCGAGCGTCGTGGAGTGGAAGCAGCTACTCGAGCACGGCACCGTGGTCTGTGGGGAGCCCGACTTCGTCGAGGATCGCATCCGGGAGATCCGGGACGTCATCGGCATCGATCACCTGCTGTGCTGGACCCGGCTCGGTGGCCTCGCCGAGGAGAAGGTGGCGGCGCACACGGAGCTCATGCGCGACGAGGTGATGCCGGCCCTCCGCCAGGCCCGCCGGGCGGTGCCGGCCGCGCCCCGTGCGGACGCGGTTTTCGGATCGTGGCAAGCTCCCGGCTCGGCGAGATCCGGGAGGGCCCATGGACCTGACCGCGCTGGCACGCGACTTCCACCGGGACGAGCTG
>JALSIO010000458.1 GCA_026989995.1 Myxococcales bacterium | reverse complement strand
GCAGGCGGCGCGAGGCCGAGGAGCGCTGCGGTGAGGGCCACGGCCCCGAGCAGGGCCGGAGCGCAGGCGCCGCCGGCGCGAAGGCCGGGCCGCCACCGCGTCGGCCATCCCCCCCGGTGCCGCGGGGGCGATCGGCGCTGCGAGACGGCTCGGGCCGGGGCGGGCGATCCGTCCCGGAACCGGGGTCGCTCCCCGAGCCGGAAGCGCGCCGAGCGCGGGCACGGGGCTGCGGACCGGATCAGGAGTCGAGGATCCATACGATGGTCGCCTGCTCGTCCGAGGACACCATGACCGCGTGGCCGCGTGTGTCCAGGGAGCGGATGTCTCCCGAGCCCGGGGACGATCCCCCGCCGCCTCCGGGCTCGAGGAGGAGGAATGCAATGGCGGCCAGGGCCGCCGCCGCGAGCGCCGCCGCCGGAGCCGGCGCGAGCCAGCGCCGCCCGCCCCGCCGCGGCGCCCACGGCTCCATCTCCGGGTCCGGGGGTACCCGGCGTCCGGCCTCGAACTCGGCGTCGACGGCCGCGAGACGGGTCTCGAGGCCGGCCAGAAGATCCGGTGCGCGGCGCCCGGCCTCGGCAGAACGCACGAGCTCGCCGAGTCGGTCGATCTCCTCGACCTCGCGGCGGAGGGCCGGGTCGCGCCGGATCCGGCGCCGCATCCGCCACGCCGCGAGCCCCCGGAGCTCGCCATCGCGGTATGCGTGGAGCGCGCGCTCGATGTCTTCGTTCATGGGGTCACCCCGTCGCCGTCCCGCGCCACGCCGCGGCCGGGCGGACCGGCCGTCTCCCCGGGCGGCGGCGCCCCACCGGGGGCACCCGGCTGCTCCACTCCCGCAGCCCGCAGGCGGTCCCGCAGACGCCGCCGCGCGTAGTGGAGCCGGCTCATCACCGTGCCCTTGGGGATCTCGAGGGCCTCTGCGATCTCCGCGTAGGAGAGGCCGTCGACCTCTCGGAGGAGGAGAGTCTCCCGGGCGCCCTCCGGGAGCTCCTCGATGGCCCGGGCGAGCACCCCCCGGAGTTCGGCACGGGACGCCGCCTCCTCCGGGTCCTCGGGGGGCACCGGAGCACCGGCGAGGACGTCGCCGCGGGCCTCGGCCTCGAGCGCACGGCCCTCCTCCCACTCGACCTCCCGATCCGAGCGGTCCCGGCGTTTCAGGTCGATGCAGGTGTTGAGCACCATGCGGTAGAACCAGGTGTAGAAGCTCGACCTTCCCTCGAAGCGGCGGATGCTGCGGTAGACCTTCAGCATGGCGTCCTGCACCGCGTCGCGGGCGCGGTCCTCGTCCCGAAGCACGCGAAGAGCCAGGCCGAAGACGCGGCCCTGGTAGGGCCCCACCAGCGAGCGGAAGGCCGCGTGGTCACCCGCCGCGACCCGGCGGATCAGCTCCTGCTCGGTCCCACCCGGGCCGGTCGGCGGGGTCCCGCTGCCCGCGGACACGCTCTCGCTCCCCTCCCCGCCCGCCGGGCCCGCCGCCACCGCCCTCGCGACCCGGAAGCGCCCCGGGGCGGACGCCCCGACCGGTGTTTCGACGCGGCGGGCCGGACCGCTATTCGCTCTGCGCACCCCGGGGGCCTCAGTGCGCATCGCGCCAGCTCCGGCCCACTCCGATGTCCACCCGCAGCGGCACCGCGAGCTCGAACACGCCCTCCATGATGGCGCGCACCCGCGCCGTGAGCACCTCCTCCTCCTCGGGCGGCAGCTCGAAGACCAGCTCGTCGTGGACCTGCAGGATCATGCGGGCGGCCAGGCCCTCCCGCCGGAGGGCGGCGTCCACCTCGACCATCGCCTTCTTGATGAGGTCCGCCGCCGTGCCCTGGATGACGGTGTTCACGGCCATGCGCTCGGCAGCGGTGCGGAGCGCCCGGTTGCGGGAACGCAGGTCCGGCAGGTAGCGGCGCCGGCCGAGCAGCGTGGTCACGTAACCCCGCTCCCGAGCCTCGGCCACCGTGCGGTCGAGGAACTCCCGCACCCCGCGGTAGCGGCGGAAGTAGGCGTCGATGGTCTCCTGGGCGTCGGCCTGGGCGATGCCGAGCTGCCGGGCGAGGCCGAAGGCGCTCGACCCGTAGATGATGCCGAAGTTCACGGCCTTCGCCCGGTCGCGCTGCTCCGCGCTCACCTCCGAGGGATCGATGCCGGCCACCTCGGCGGCCGTGCGGCGGTGCACGTCCTCGCCCGAGCGGAAGGCCTCGAGGAGGCTCGGATCGCCCGAGTAGTGGGCGAGGATCCGGAGCTCCACCTGCGAGTAGTCGGCCGAGAGAAGCCGCATCCCCTCCTCCGCCACGAAGGCCTCCCGGATGCGGATCCCCTCCTCCGTGCGGATGGGGATGTTCTGCACGTTCGGGTTGGAACACGAGAGACGTCCGGTGGCGGCACCGGTCTGGTGGAAGCTCGGATGGATCCGGCCGGTGGCCGGGTGAATGAGTTTCGGCAGCGCCTCGAGGTAGGTGCTCCGGAGCTTTGCCAGCCGCCGGTGCGCAAGCACCAGGGCCGGGAGCTCGTGGAGCGGGGCGAGCTGCTCGAGAACCGACTCGTCGGTGGAGTACCCGGTCTTGGTGCGCTTGACCGCCGGCAGGCCGAGCTTCTCGAAGAGGATGCGCTGGAGC
>JALSIO010000457.1 GCA_026989995.1 Myxococcales bacterium | reverse complement strand
GTTGGCAGCGGGGAAACGCGGTGCGCGCTCGATCCACGGCCCGGCCACGCGAAAACCTCCCGGTCGGAGGCATCGGACGGCCCGGGGAAGGGCTTGAGCGCCCCGGCCCGGCCGGGGGGGCGCCCCGCGGCCCCGGGGTTCGGCTACTCCGCCCCGAGGATGACGATCCCGCAGGTGGTGGGGGGGCCGCCGATGTTGTGGCTGAGCGCCAGCCGGGCACCGGGGACCTGGCGCGGCCCGGCCTCCCCCCGGAGCTGGAGGGTGTTTTCGTAGATCATCCGGACCCCGGTCGCACCGGTCGGGTGCCCGAAGCTCTTGAGGCCCCCGTCCGTGTTGACCGGAAGCTCCCCGCCGAGCTCGAAGGTGCCGGCGGCCACGTGCTCCTTCGCCTCGCCCTTCTTGCAGAGCCCGAGGTCCTCGTAGGAGAGCAGCTCCGTCAGGGTGAAGCAGTCGTGGAGCTGGACCACGTCGAGCTGGCGGAAGGGCTCGGTGATGCCGGCCTGGCGGTAGGCATCCTGCGCGGCGTAGACGGTGGGCTTCCAGCCCAGGAAGTCGAAGGTGGGGTCGCGCTGCGGGTGCTCCGCCACCGCGATGGAGACCGCCTTCACCCACGCCGGCGCCTTGGGGAAGCTCGGGGCGAGGTCGCGGCGGGTGAGGATCGCCGCCGCGGCGCCGTCGGACTGCGCGGCGCAGTCGTAGAGCCCGAAGGGCCATGAGATGATCCTCGCGTTCAGCACGTCGTCGACGGTGATCTCCCGCTTCAGCATCGACTTGGGCGCGAGGGTGCCGTTCCTGTGGTTCTTGACGGCGATCCGGGCCAGATCCTCCCGCCCCGCGCCGAAGGTCTCGAAGTAGCGCGCGGCGCAGAGCGAGAACCAGCCGGCCGGGGTCGCCGGCAGCCCGCGAACGCGGTCGAAGGCCACCGAGGGACCGGAGACGCCGCGGTCCTTCGGCTTGTCGAAGCCGACCACGAGGACCGTGTCGTACATGCCGCAGGCCACGGAGAAGACCCCGAAGCGGAAGGCATCGGTTCCCGTCTGGCAGTAGTCGGAGACGATGCTGATGGGCTTTCCGTAGAGCTTGAGGGCCTCGGCCACCTCGGCGGTTCCCTCCCGCGGGTAGACGGCGCCGCAGAAGACGGCGTCGATCTGGCGGGTCGGGTCCTCGATGCCCGCGTCCTCGTAGGCCTCGCAGGCCGCTTCGACGATCATGTCCTCGCGGGACTTGTCCCAGTTCTCGCCGAACTGGCAGGCGCCCACGCCCACCACGGCGACCTTGTCGCGGATCGGCTCGCTCATCCCGCCTCCTCCCGAGCCGCCTCCTCGGCGGCCAGGGGAACCGCCTTCCAGAAGTAGTTCGGCCTTCCGCCCGCGTCGTGGATCTTGCGGAAGGCGAAGCCCACCGGCATGTCGAGTGCCACCTCCTCGGGGCGGCAGTCGGCGAGCTGGAGCTGCACTCGACACCCGTCGATGTCCGTCATCACCACGGCCGTGGGCGGTTCGGCGGTGGGGAAGAAGTAGTCGAAGGTGAACGAGAGGACGCGCCCGGTCCGCTCGGCGAGCGGGTACGCCTCGAAATCGTCCCGGGCACGGCACCCGCCGCAGATCCGCGGGCGGGGAAAGTGGATCTGCCCGCAGGCCCGGCAGCGGGCCGCCAGGAAGGCGATGTCGGCGTCCCGCTCCCGGAAGCGCACCGTCGCGCTGAGCCCGGGCCCGCGCTCGGGCGGCCATTCCTGCGGCAGGAGCTGGCGGGCGCGCAGGTAGGCGTCGTAGCTCGCGAGGGGGCGCCGGCGGGCGAGGTGGCCCCGCACGCCGAGCCGCGGTTCCAGCTTGGCGAGGCCCTCCGTGGTGAGGAAGCAGAGCGCGTGCGCGCCGTCGCCGGTACCCGCCACGAGGATCCGCTGCCCGGGCGCGGCCGTCTCGAGCGCCCCCGCGAGCAGCATCGGCGCGAAGGCCGTTCCCGTGTTGCCGAGCCGGCCGAAGAAGGCGTCCGCCAGGCGGTCGGAATCGAAGCCGATCCGGCGCGCCGCACTCCCGAGGCTCCGGGCGTCGGGCGCGGAGAGCGCCGCGTGGTCCACCGCCTCCGGCGAGAGATCGAGCCGCGCCAGGAGCCCGCGCACCGCTTCGAGCAGGTTCGGGGTGTAGCTCTGCTGCACCACGAAGCGGTCCTCCCAGCTGTGCACGAAGGGCTCGCCCTCGACCCGCCACAGGTCCTGGAGCTCGTCGGCCACCGCAAAGGAGCCGAGGAGCTCGGCCACCGGCTCCTGCGCGCGCACCAGGAAGGCCGCCGCGCCGTCCCCGAGCCGACCTTCCAGGGCGGTCCGGGGCGCGGCCATGCGGCAGTCGCTGGCCACCACCAGCGCCTCCCGGAGCGCGCCGGCCGCCACGCCGTGGAGCGCCGCCTCGAGGGCACCGAGACCGGCCCGCAGCGAGCCGGCGAAGTCCTGGGTGAGGATGTCCCGGCGCAGGTCGAGGGCGCGGGCGACGAGCGCCGCCCCCTGCTTCTCGCGGAAGGGGTAGGTGGTGGACGCGAAGTAGAGCGCGTCGATGCCGCCCCGGTCGAGCCCCCGAAGGCAGTCCCGGGCGGCCGCGACGGCCATCGTG
>JALSIO010000456.1 GCA_026989995.1 Myxococcales bacterium | reverse complement strand
GGCTCGATGTCCCGCCGCCCGCCCCCGACGCAGCCCCCACCGCGGGCCGGCGGCCCCGCACGATCGACGTGGGCGCCGACACCCCCTACTTCGAGGTCGTGGCGCCCACCGAGATCGGCCGCGTGCAGGTCGCGGTGGACAGCACCCGCTTCGCCCGAAGTGCGGCCGACGTCCGGAACGTCTTCCTCCTGTCGGTACCCCTCGCCCTGCTCGCGACGGTGCTCCTCGGCTGGTGGCTCGCGTTCGGGATCGTGAGGCCGATCCGGGAGATGAGCGGGACGGCCGCCCGGATCAGCTCCTCCCAGCTCGATGAGCGAGTCCCGGTGCGGGGCACCGGGGACGAGCTCGACCAGCTCGCCCTCACCCTGAACGCGATGATCGCGCGGATTCGCACCGGAATGCAGCGGCTCCGGGAGTTCGCGAGCAACGTCTCCCACCAGCTCCGCAATCCCCTCTCCCTGCTCCGCAACCGCCTGGAGCTCGCCGCCGGGCGCCCCCGGGATCCGGAGGCGGACCGGGAGCTCATCCTCGACTCGCTTCGGGACGTCGAGCGGATCGAGGCGGCGATCCGCGCCCTCCTGCGCCTGGCCCAGGCCGACGGCGGGCTTCCGCCGGAACAGCTCCGCCCGGTGGAGCTCGGCGAGCTCGCCGAGTCCGTGGGTGAGTTCTTCGAGCCCCTCGCCGAGGAGCGGAACCTGAAGCTGAGCGTCCAGCCGGGAGCCCCGGTCGTGGTGCTCAGCGAACGGCAGTCGCTTCACGAGCTCGTCGCCAACCTGGTCGACAACGCGATCAAGTACACCGGGGCCGCCGGCAAGGTGCGTCTCGAAACCGGGCGCGACGGCGAAGAGGCCCTGCTCTCCGTGAGCGACACCGGCCGCGGCATGACCGAGGCCGAGATCGCGCTGGCCTTCGAGCGCGAGCAACGCGGCGACCGGAGTGCCGACGTTCCCGGAACCGGACTCGGGCTCGCCGTGGCCCAGGAGGTGGCGCGGGCCCACGGTGGGCGGATCGAGGTGGAGAGCGCGCCGGGCCGGGGGTCCCGGTTCACCCTTCGACTTCCCATCGCCGAGGCCCATGGGGAGGCCCGGGCCTCGTGAGCCCCGGCGGGCGCCGGATTCCGGCCCTCGCGGCCTCCGCCCTGCTCGCGGGCTGCAGCCTTCCCGAGGGCCTGGTGGCGGGCTTCTTCGAGCCCCCTCCCCTGCCTCCCCAGCCCAAGGCCGAAAGCTGCGAGCGGTGCCACCAGGAGGTCTTCCGCGAGTGGCGGGATTCGCTCCACGCCCGCGCGTGGGAGAGCGAGAGCTTCCAGCGCGCCAGCGCCGGCGGGCGGGCGGCGGAGTGCGCCGGGTGTCACGCGGCGGCGCCGATCGCCGCGGACCGCCCGGTGCTCCCCCGGCAGGCACACCGCGAGGAGGGGGTTACCTGCATCACCTGCCACCAGGCCCCCGACGCCCCCACCGGTCCGTTCACGATGCGGGGGCCCGTCTCGCGCACCTCTCCCATCGAGGTCCACCCGGTCATCGAGGAGGATCCGCTGTACCGCTCGAGCGAGCTCTGCGGCCTCTGCCACGGGGCGGCGCTCTCCGAGTGGCGGGCGGCTCCGGATCCGGAGGAGGGAGAGAAGCCCACCTGCCAGGCCTGCCACATGCCGAAAGTGCAGCGGAAGGTCGAGAGCGTGCACGACGAGCACCGCTATTCGGCGGTCTTCGTGGCCCTCGGCGAAACCCAGGAGCTGCGCAGGCACCTCTTCGCAGTGCCGGACGACGCCGACCGGAGCATCGAGGTCCGGGTGGAGCCGGAGGGCTCGCCGGACGCCCCTCCCGGCCGACTCCGGGTGACGGTGCGAAATGGACTGCCCCACGCGCTGCCCACCGGCGCCTACGGGCGCCGGCTCGTCCGCGTGGTGGCCCGCTGGCCCGGCGGGGAGGTGGCCCGGGAACTGGTACGCAACTTCGGGGAGGCCATCCCCGCCGGGGGCGAGCGGAGCCTCGTGCTGGACCTCGGGGAATCGGACCCCGCCCCGCGGTCGGTCGAGGTGGCCCTCGAACGCTGGGATCACGGGAGCGGGGGGTGGCAGACCCTCGTCCGGTCCGTCCCGGAAGCGCCGTCGTCATCTGCCCTTCATGAAGCCGAAAGACAGACGGCGTTCAGAAGGGAGCGAAGGCCGTGACCTACGTTCCGGAATCCGAGAATCCCCCCGCCGATGACACCGGCCGGAGGCATCCGACGCAGGCCGCGGACGGAGCCCCGCGGGCGCAGAGCAGGGATCCCATGAGCGAAACCCTCGAGCGATTCTGCAAGACCACGCGTTCGTTCCACTGGACCTTCGCCTCCTGTTTTCTCACCCTGGCCGGAAGCGGGGCTCTGCTCGCACTCCGGGACGAGTTCGGCCTGGCCGAAGACCTCGTGGCCCGGCTGGTCGGGCTGCACGAGACGGCCGCGCTGGGCCTGGTCCTGCTGCCGGCCTTCGTGATCCTCACGGGCGACACCCGGGCCGCCCTCCGCGATCTCCGGGCCGTCTTCCGCTTCTCCCGGCCGGACCTCGAGTGGCTCGCGCTCCAGCCCCTCGCCGCAGTAGGCCTCGCAGAGCTCCCCCCGGCGGGCAAGCTCAACGC
>JALSIO010000455.1 GCA_026989995.1 Myxococcales bacterium | reverse complement strand
CCTGCCGGTTCTGCTCCTGGTTCTGCTCCTGGTTCTGCTCCTGGTTCCCCCCCTGATTCCGCTCCCCGTTCCACTTCCCCCCGGTCGCCGGGCGCGCCTGCGCGGTGGGCTCCCGGCGCGCTCCGGCTTCCGACCGGGGCATCCCAGAGCGTCCCACGCCCATGTCGTTCGCGCCTCCCCGGCTGCCCCGCCCTCGTCTGGTCGCTTCGGCCCGCATCCTAGCACGGATCGGAGGGTTATCCCCCCGGGTGCTCAGGGCGGCACCCGGGACCGCTGCGCGAACCGGCCAGCCGGCATCCCCACCGACCGGTCGCCGGCGCCGGTCGGGTCGGTGAAGGCCCCGGGGCGGAAGACGCTCGCAGGCTTGCAGGGCGCGGGGCCGGGTGCGAAGCTGCCTGTCGCCGCCCGGGGGCCCGGGGAGATGGCCCCGCGGGAAGGGACCCGCCGGGCGGTGGAACCGGACCCGGACGGTCCGCGCGGGGGGCAGGGTGGACTGGTTCGATTGGTCGGATTCCCGCTTCTGGCTCCTGCTCGGCCTCGCCGGGCAGGTGGCCTTCGCGTCGCGGTTCCTGCTTCAGTGGGTGGCCTCGGAGGTGGCCGGGGAGAGCCGGGTCCCCAAGTCCTTCTGGTACCTGAGCATCGCCGGCTCCCTGGCCCTGCTGGCCTACGCGGTGCACCGCCGGGACCCGATCTTCACCCTGGCCTACCTGCCCAATACCTTCGTCTACCTGCGGAACCTGATGCTGATCCGGCGCAAGGAGCGCGAGGAGGCCACGGCCCGCCCGGCCACGCTGGGAGCCGAGGCGGCCCGCGCCGGGGGCTGAGCCGGCCCCGGCTCCCGCCCCGCCGGAAGGGGCGACCGTGAAGATCCTCTACGTCGAAGACGATCCCACGGCCCGGGAGTACATCCACAAGGGCCTCGTCGAGCAGGGCTTCGTGGTGGACGTGGCCCCGGACGGCCGGGCCGGCTTCGAGCGGGCCCTCACCGGGGCCTACGACCTCGTGATCCTCGACGTGATGCTCCCGGAGATCGGGGGCTTCGACCTGCTGCGGGAACTCCGAAAGCGGCGCATCGATACGCCGGTCCTTTTCCTGTCTGCCCGGGGCGAGGTGGGCGACCGCATCGAAGGGCTCAACCTCGGGGCCGACGACTACCTGGTCAAGCCCTTCGCCTTCGCCGAGCTCACCGCGCGGATCCGGGCCATCGCCCGTCGCCGACTCGGCGAGCCCGCGGACGGCCGCCTCGAGGTGGCGGACCTCGTGCTCGACGTGAGCCGCCATGCCGTCGAGCGCGGGGGCCACGCCATCGACCTCACCCCGAAGGAGTTCGCCCTTCTCGAGTACCTGATGCGCAACGCCGGGCACGTCCTCTCCCGCACCATGATCACCGAGAAGGTGTGGGGCTACGGCTTCGACACCTATTCGAACCTGATCGACGTGCACATCAACCACCTGCGCAAGAAGGTCGACCGCGATTTCGAGCCCAAGCTGATCCATACGGTCAAGGGCGTGGGCTATGTGCTCGAGGATCGAAGCGCGGCTGCCGAGGGCTGAGGGTGGCCCCGCGACGACCGTCGATCCGGGTCCAGTGGACGCTGCGCTACGGCGCGGCGATGCTGGTCACGCTCTCGCTTTTCATGGCCTACGCCTACGACCGGGTCGAGAGGCGGATCTACCGGCAGGCCCGCCTGCTGCTCTCGGAGCAGAGCCGGGCGATCGTGGACGAGATTCGCCGCCACCCGGGGGATCGAGACGCGGTGGCGGACTACGTGGCCCGGCGTGTCCGCGGCTCCGATCCCGAGCTCGACCTCTCCGTGGCCCTCTTCGACGAGTCGGGGCGCCCGGGTCGCACCTGGGGAATCTTTGCGCGCCGGTCGGTCCCGCTGCTCGCCTCCGTGGCGGAGGGGCGCCGTGCCAGCGACCACGATCGGGTGGACGTGGGGGCGGACGGACCCTACCTGGTGCGGGCTATGCGAGTCCCTGGCGGATTCGTCCAGGTGGGAATCTCGTCGGCGCGTTTCGCCGGCTCCGCCGGTCACATCCGCGACGTCTTCCTCCTCGCCTTGCCCATCGTGGTCGCGCTCACGGCGGTCATGGGCTGGTGGCTCGCCCGGGGAAGCCTCCGACCCATCCGCGAGATCACCGAGAAGGCCCGAGCCATCGGCACGAGCAACCTGCAGGAGCGGCTGCCCACGACCAGCTCGGGCGACGAGCTCGATCGGCTCTCCGAAACCCTGAACGAGATGATCGGCCGGATCGAAGCCGGCGTCGCGAGCCTCCGGCGCTTCAGTGCCGACGCCGCCCACCAGCTCCGCACGCCACTCGCGGCGCTGCGCGCCCAGATCGAGATCACCCTCGAGAAGGAGCGCCCGGCCGGTGAGTACCGCGGGGTTCTCGAGGAGCTCGGGATGCAGGTGGAGCACCTCGCGGAGTCGGTCAACGCCATGCTGCGGCTGGCGCAGTCCGAAGCGGGGCTGCCCCCGGACCGGCGCCGGGTGGTGGACCTCCCGGAGCTTCTCGAGACGGTGGCGGAGTTCTTCCAGCCGGTCGCCTCGGAGCGGGAGGTGGCGCTCGAGGTGCGGGGTCCGCGGGAGGTCCGGGTGCAGGGGGACGCCAGCTGGCTCCACCAGCTCTTCGCCAATCTGGTCCACAACGCCCTCAAATACACCCCACGCCTCGGACAGGTCGAGATCGAGATCGATGCCGACGGGGAGCACGCGTGGGTGCGGGTCTCCGACACCGGCCCGGGGATCCCGCCCGAGGAGATGGAGCACATCTTCGAGCGCTTCCACCGGGCGGACGGCCGCGAGGCGGAGCCGGGCAGTGGCCTCGGCCTGACCATCGCACGGGAGATCGCGCGGGCCCACCGCGGCGAGATCCAGGCGGCAAGCACCCCCGGGCAGGGGGCGACCTTCACGGTGCGGCTGCCCCGCTGGCAGGGCGACGCCGCCTGAGGCGTCGCGGGCCTTCAGCCCGGTGCGGGCGTGCTCGGCGCGGTCTCCGTCCCGAGCTGCTCCCGGCAGGCCCGTTCGATGCGGGCGGCACGGCGCCTGAGCATGTCCCACTGTTCGGGGTGCGTGATCACGTACAGCCAGCCGCGCTCGATGGCTTCGACCACCCGAGCGGCGACATCGTCGGGGGTCAGGACCACCGTGGGGCGGATCGCTGGCGCGTCACCGGGATCGGGCTCGGCGCCCCGCAACTCCGGGTGCAGCTTCCGGGTGTTCTCGCCGATGCGGGTCTCCACCAGGCCCGGGCAGAGGACCGAGACCCCGATGCCGTGGGGCGCGAGCTCCAGGTGGAGGGCTTCGGAGAGCCCCACCACCCCGAACTTGCTGGTGCAGTAGATCCCCAGCATCGCCATCCCCACCAGACCGGCCATGGACGCGGTGTTGACCACGTGGCCGCCCTCGCCCTGCTCGATCATCCGCGGGACGAAGGCCTGGACTCCGTGGACCACGCCGAGGAGATTCACGCCCAGGGTGAAGTCCCAGTCCGCGTCGCTCGCGCGGACGATGGGGCCGAAGGTGGCGACCCCGGCGTTGTTGCACAGCAGGTGCACCGCCCCGCACTCCGCGAAGGCGCGATCGGCGAGGGCCCGCACCGCTGCGCGGTCCCGGACGTCGGTGGGGACGGTGAGCACCCGGGCGCCCGCCGCGGCGAGCTCGTCCGACGTGGCCGCGAGGGCCTCCTCATCGATGTCCGCGAGCACGAGCCGGGCCCCGCGGGCCGCGAAGGCCCGGGCGAGGCCGGCACCGATCCCGCTGCCGCCGCCGGTGATCACCGCGACCCGCTCCCGGAAGGGATCCACCACCGCGCCTCCTCCTCACCCGGCCCCGCTTCCGCCGCGGGGGCGGCGGGAGCTTGCCCCGGCTCCTCGGCCGGCACAAGGACCGGCGCCGGGCGATGCGCGGTATCTTCGCGCGGATCCGTGCCGCACCGCGATTCGCGGCGGGGACCCGGGTAGCGGCCCGGGTCGAGGGGAGGATGCCATGCGGACCCAGGCAGGACGGGTCGGGTGGACCGGGGTGCCCCGACGGCGGGCTGCCGCACGGGCGGGGCTCGCACCGCTGCTCGCGCTCGTCGCCGCCCTCGCGTGCGGGGGAGGCGACGAGGCCGCGGGGCCGCCGCCGGAGGCGGCCTCCTCCGAGCCCGGGGCGCGCCTCGGCGAGGGCGGGCGCATCGAGTTTCGCGGGGAGCAGGGAGAGGTCTTCACCATGGATCTCGAGAGGCCGGTGGAGCTCCCTGCGGACTACCCCGACGATGTCCCCCGCTTTCCGGGGGCCACCCCGGTCATGGCCAACAGCGCGCCCGGGGAGGGGAACCTCGTGGTGATGTTCGAGGCCGACACGCCCGCCGACGAGGTCTTCTCCTTCTACCGCCAGGGCTTCGCGGATTCGGGCTGGAAGATCGCGCGAGAGGTCCAGGTGGCGGGCCAGCACATCCTTCTCGCGCGCAAGGAGGGGCGCGAGGCGAACCTGATCGTGGGCGGCCACGGCGAGAAGTCCCAGATCGCCCTCAAGCTGGCGCGCGCCGCGGGTCCGGGTGGTTGACCGGGCCGCGTGCTCCGAGGTGCGGGCTCGCGGACGCTGTTCGGGCGCCGCTCGCGTTTCGGGTTTCGAGGCCGGAGCTCAGGCGAAGGCGTCGAAGAGCGAGCCGAGCATCTCGCGCTCGGCGGCGACCACCCCGGAGGAGGCTCGGGCCTGCACGGAGGCGAGCTCCATCGAGACGAGCTCACGCGCGATCTCCACCGCGGCCGGCTCCGAGGTGCGCACCACCCGCGCGCGGCTTCCACCCCCGGGCGCGGTCTCCTGCACCGCGCGGACGGGGCGGAACTCGGGGGTGTTGAGGTTGGCGAGGTTGTGGGCGGCCGCAGCGACGCCCACGTGGGCCGAGCGGATCCCGGTGATGGCGATCTTGGAGGCCTGCACGGATCGGGCTCCCCGGTGAACCCTCCCCGAGGAATCCATCGGCCGATCGGTGCGGCGACTCGAGCCTCCCCGTCCTCCCGGCGCGCAGGCCGCGGGCGGGAGGCCGGCGGCCTGCGCGCAGACCGGCCGCAGGGGCGATCCCCGGGCGGGCTGCGGCGGTCCCGCGGTGGCCTCGGGGAAGCGCCGCCGCCGTGCGGACGGCCCCGACTCAGACAAACCAGCGGAGGCCCGCGAGCCCGAAGCCCATCCCGGCCACGAGGAGCACCGCCGCAGCGGCCGCGCGCGGTGCGTCGCTCGAGAGGGCCCGCAGGCGCCCCACCAGGCCGCCCCCGAAGGCGCCCGCCGCGAACACCAGGGCCGTGTAGCCGAGCGCGAAGCCGCCGAGGGTGGCGGCGCCGAGGCCGGGCACGCCGGTCGCCGTCGCGGCGGCGAGCAGGCCCGCGAGCAGCGGGCTCGCGCACGGCGTGGTCACGAGGGCGAAGGCGGCCCCCGCAAGGGTCGGTCCCAGCCGTCGGCCGGCCCCGGGCGCGCGTCCGGCCAGGGGCAGCGGTGCCGCCTCGGCAGCGGCGAGGCCGAGGTAGACGAGGACGAGCCCGGCGCCGAGGAGCACGGGGCCGCGCTGTTCGACCAGCAGCCAGCCGGCCACGTCGCCGATGAGGCCGAGCGCCGTGAGCGCAAGGGCCGTGCCGAGGACGAAGCGGGCCGAGAGCGCGACTGCGCGCGGGCCGGAAGCCCCGGCGGCGCCGATGGCGGCCACGTTCAGCGGGACCAGGGGCAGGACGCAGGGCGACACGCTCGCCACGAGCCCTGCGGCGACGCCGAGCAGCGGAAGCAGGACCGCGGCGCCTGCCGGGACCGCCTCCAGGGGCAGGGCGCGGCCGAGCCAGAACTCGAGCCCGGCGAGACGGGCCGCGATCCCGCTCCACGCGGGGGCGAGGAGCAGCGCGCCGGCGGCACCGGCGAGAAGCGTTCCGAGAAAGGCCGGGTGGCGGAAGAGGGGGCGGCCGGGTGCGAGTTCGCCCGGCTCCGCGACCGCGCTCACGAGCGCTCCTCCTCCTGCGGCGTGGCCCGCGCCGCTGCGCGGGCGATGGCCGCGCGGTAGCGGTCGAGGTCGGTCTCGCCGCGGAAGACCTCCACGGGCTCGCCGCGCGGGTCGAGGACCGCCACGGTTCCGGTTCGAGAGCGGAACGCCTCGAAGACCTCGAGGAGGCCCAGGCGCTCGGCCTCATGGCGCGAGGAGGCCAGTGACGCGCGGTTGCTCACGTCGAAGCGCACGAAGCGGACGAGCCCGCGGTGCTCGCGTTCGAGGGTCTCCAGGACCGGTTCGACCAGGGCGCAGGTGCCGCACCAGTCGGCGTGGAACTCGATCACGGTGGGGCGCTCGGCGCCGGCGCCCAGGGCGGGCGCGGCCGCGAACGCGGCCAGCAGGGTGATCGCGGCGGCCGCCCGGGCGGACGGGCGGCGTCCGCAGCGGGCGGGCGCGGCGACGGAAGGCGGAAAAGGGGGTCGGACCATGGCTCGCTCCTTCTCTTTGCGTCGGGGGCCGGGCGCCCCCGGCCTCCTGGCTCCGCGGGCGGGCCTCCCCTGCCCGCTGCGCGGCCCCCGTGCCCCGGGACGTACGGACCCGGTGGGGGCTGGTTACAGGCCCCCCGGTCCGGGCGGTCTCCACGAGAGCCCGCGAGCGCCCGGGCTGCGCGGGATCCGCGGGTCGGCGGCGGTCGCGGAGGACCTGCGCTAGAGCAGCAGCCCCGCGACGCAACCCGTCATGAGGGTTGCGAGCGTGCCGGAGAGGATGGAGCGGAGACCGAGCCTCGCGATGTCCGGCCGCCGGCCGGGGGCCATGCCGCCGAGGCCGCCGAGGAGGATCGCCAGCGAGCCGAAGTTCGCGAAGCCACAGAGCGCGTAGGAGGCGATCACGGCCGAGCGCTGCGCCACCGCGCCCTCGCGGAGCAGCTCGGCGAGCTCCTGGTAGGCGAGAAACTCGTTGAAGGCCGTCTTGACGCCGAGCACCGGGGCGATGCGAAGCGCGTCGTCCAGGGGGACGCCCATCAGAAGGGTGAGCGGCACGAAGGGCAGGCCCAGGAGCCACTCGAGGGTGAGCTCGGGTTTCCCGACGAAGGCTCCCACGGCCCCGAGGCCGTCGTTCAGCAGGTGGACGAGGGCCACGAAGGCGATCAGCAGGGCCCCGATCATCGCGGCGAGCTGCGCGCCGTCGAGGGCGCCCCGGCTCGCGGCATCGATGAGGTTCACGGAGCTCCGCTCCACCGCGGCATGGCCTGCGCCGGCGGTCCGCGGCACCCCCTCCTCGGGGACCATGATCTTGGCCAGCAGGATCGCAGCGGGTGCCGACAGCAGGCTGGCCGTGACGAGGTGTCCGGCGAAGTCGCCGCCGCCGAGGATCTGCACGTAGGCGAGCAGCACGGAGCCCGCGATGGTGGCCATGCCGGTGCTCATCACCGAGAAGAGCTCGGAGCGGGTCATGTCCGGGATGTAGGGGCGGACGAGCAGGGGCGCTTCGGTCATGCCCACGAAGATGTTGGCCACTGCCGCGAGGCTCTCGGCGCCGGAGATGCCGAGACTGCGGCTCATGGCCCGGGCGAGGAGCTCCACCACGCGCTGCACCACGCCGAGGTGGTAGAGAACCGCGAAGAGGCTCCCCATGAAGATCAGGATGGGCAGGACGTCGATCACGAAGGAGAATCCGGTCTCCCGCAGCGCTCCGAAGACGAAGTCGGTGCCGGCCCGGGTGTAGGCGAGGAGGGCCGCGACGAGCTCGCTCACGCCGACGAAGAAGGTGCGCCCCGGCGCGCTCCGGAGCAGAAAGGCTCCGAGGGCGAGCTGGAGGCCGAGGCCCGCGAGCACGGTGCGCCACGGGAAGCGACGCCGGTTCGAGGAGCAGAGCCAGGCGAGCGCCACCATGCAGACGAGCCCGAGGGCGGCGATGGCGCGCTCCCCGACGCCGCTCATTGCGGCTCCCGGGGGAAGAGGAGGGCGAGGTCGCGCACCGCCTGCAGGGGCGCGGCGCTCCCGGCCACCGCCGAGATCACCGCCACCCCGGCCGCGCCCGCCTCCCGCACCGCACGGGCCCGCTCCGCGGTGATGCCGCCGATGGCGATCACCGGGCGCGGGGCCACGGCCCGAACCACCGCCGCGAGGGCTTCGAGGCCGCGGGCGGGCTCGGCGTCGGCCTTGGTCGAGGTGGCGAAGACCGGGCCGAAGGCGATGTATCGGGCCCCCTCTTCGACCGCCCGCCGGGCCTGTGCGAGGTCATGGGTGGAGCGGCCCACCGCCAGGCGTTCCCGGGCGTCCGGGGGAATCCGGCTCGGGGCCAGATCGCTCTGGCCGAGGTGGACGCCGTCGGCTTCGGCGAGCAGCGCGAGATCGAAGCGATCGTTCACCACGAGCGCGACGCCTGCGCGCGTTGCCTTCTTCCGGAGGTCCCGGGCCAACACGAGGCGGGACCGGTCGGAGCCGTGCTTGGCCCGGACCTGGATCACCGCCGCCCCGCCGCGCAGGGCGGCCTCTGCCTGGGCGCCGGGGGGGTGGGGCCAGCGCGGGTCGTCGTCCACGAGCACGTGGACCCCCCGGAATCCGGCGGAGGGGCGGGGCCTCACCCGGGCCCCGTTGGCGCGAGCCCGAGCTCCGCGATCTTCTTGCGCAGCGTGTTGCGGTTGATGCCGAGCAGCGCCGCGGCCCGGAGCTGGTTGCCGCGGGTTCGCTCGAGGGCCGCCTCGATCACCCGGCGCTCGACCCGGGTCACGAGCTCCCGCAGGGCCTCGCCGGGCCGCTCGCCGAGCGCCCGCTCGGCCTCCGCCGCGAGCGCAGCGTCGAAGTCGTCCGTCCCGCCGCCCTCGCCCCCGTCCAGGAAGGCGAAGTCCTCGGGCGCGAGGACCTCGCCGGTGGCGAGGACCAGCGCCCGCTTGATCGCGTTCTCGAGCTCGCGGACGTTTCCCGGCCACGGGTGTGCCTCGAGCCGGGCCAGGGTGGCGGGGGCGAGGTGGCGGGCGGAGGAGCCGAGCTCCGCCGCGTAGCGCTCCACGAAATGCCGGGCGAGGACCTCGACGTCCTCGGGCCGCTCCCGCAGCGGCGGAATGTGGAGGGGGACGACCCGCAGGCGGTAGAGGAGGTCCTCCCGGAAGCGGCCCGCGGCGACCTCGGCCGCGAGGTCGCGGTGGGTGGCGGCGAGCACCCGGACGTCGGTGGCCACGGCGCTGCGCCCGCCCACCGGCGTGATCTCGCCACTCTGCAGCACACGCAGGAGCTTGGCCTGCAGCTCGATGGGCATGTCGCCGATCTCGTCCAGGAAGAGGGTGCCTCCCGAGGCTTCGCGGAAGCGGCCCGCCCGCGCCTCCACCGCCCCCGTGAAGGCCCCGCGCTCGTGGCCGAAAAGCTCGCTTTCCAGGAGCTCGCGCGGGATGGCGGCGGCGTTCACGGCCACGAAGGGGCCGCCGGCCCGAGGCCCCGAGGCGTGGATGGCGCGGGCGACGATCTCCTTTCCCGTTCCGCTCTCGCCCGTGATCAGAACCGGCACGGAGCTTCCGGCCAGCCGGCCCACCGTCTTGAACACCTCGAGCATGGCGGGGCTCCGTCCCACCATCGGCCCCGCGCTCGGCCGGCCGAGGGCCGCGCCCGCCCGGAGCTCGCGGAGCTCGACTTCGAGCGCCCGGGCCCGCGCCGCCTTCTCGGCGAGGGCCTGGATCTCCGCGACCCGGAAGGGCTTCACCAGATAGTCGAGGGCTCCGCGCTTCATCGCCTCGACGGCGTTGTCGAAGGTGTTCTCCGCGGTGATGATGACCACGGCGGTATCGCGCCAGCGTTCCCGGATCCGGTCGAGCAGATCCAGCCCGCTCGTGCCCGGCATCCGGATGTCGAGGACCGCGAGGTCGAAGGGGTGGTGCGCGGACGCCTCGAGGGCGTGGAGGGCAGCCTCGCCGGACTCGGCCTCGCGCACCTCGTGGCCGAGTTCCTCGAGCGCCTCGCGCAGCACGAAGCGGATGGAGCGCTCGTCGTCCGCGACCAGCACGCGCATGGGAGTCACTCCCGGTTCCGGAGCGGAAGCTCCACGGTGATCACCGCGCCCTCGCCCGGCCGCCCCCCGATGCGGAGCAGGCCGCCGTGGCGCGTGACCCAGTACTGCGCGATGGCGAGCCCGAGGCCCGTCCCCTCGGGCCTGCCGGTGACGAAGGGCAGCAGCACCTGCTCCCGGCGCCCGGGTTCGATGCCCGGCCCCTGGTCCCGGAACTCCACGAGGACCGCGGGAAGGCTCTGCCCCGCGAGGGACAGGTGCCGGTCGAAGGCCACGCGGGTCACCACGGTGAGCACCCCCGGCTTCTCCCGCATGGCCTCGAGGGCATTGCGCGCCAGGTTCAGGAAGACCTGCTCCAGCCGCCCCGCGTCGGCCAGGAACTCGGGGATCGAGGGGTCGAAGCGGCGCTCCACGGAGGAGCCGGCGAGCGTCGGATCGAGGAGCACGAGCTCGATCACGCGGTCGAGCACCCGGTGCAGGTTGGTCCGGGCGAAGACGGGCGCGTCCCCGCGCCCGAAGACGGTGATCTGGTCCAGCAGTCCCGCGATCCGATCGACCTCGTGCACGATGAGCTCCGCGGCCTCGCGGGTCCGCGGGTCGCCGGCGCGGCGGGCGAGAAGCTCACCGGCGCCGCGGATGCCGCCGAGGGGATTTTTCACCTCGTGGGCGATGCCGCTCGCGATCCGCCCGAAGGCCACGAGCCGATCCCGCTCGCGGTCGCGCTCGGCGAGGCCCTGGCGCAGGCTCCGGTCCGAGAGCAGCAGCACACAGCCCTCCACCGCCCCGGCGTCGTCGAAGAGCGGCGAGGCGGAGACGTCGATCCGACCCGCGGCCTCGCCGGCGGGGCCCGCCGGCCCGGTGGGGAGCGGCAGATCGCTGGCCGCGGCGGAGCGCCCGCTCCGAAGGACGCGGCGCGCGAGCTCCTCCGCCGGGTGTGGCCCGCCGAGGATCTCGGGGAGCGAGCGCCCCCGGGCCGCCTCCGCCGAGAGCCCGAGGATCCGGCACGCGGCCGCGTTCAGGGTTTCCACCCGACCCGCTCCGTCGATCACCAGCACGCCGTCGAGGAGGGCTTCGAGCACCCGGTCCCCGTTGGCGCCCACCCCTAGGCGGCCTCCCGGGAGGGGCTGCGGCGGGGATCGAAAAAGTCGCAACTCAACCGGAGGATCTCGCCGAGGTCGTCGCTCTCGTTGACCCGCGTGCGGAAGAGCGCCGCACCCGAAAGGCCCCGTGAGTAGGCGGCGAGGTATTTCTTCAGGTTCCGGGCGAGCTGGAGGTCGTCCGGGAAGCTCCGCCGCATGAGCCCGATGTGGCGCTCGAGGACGCGGAATCGCTCCTCGGCCGTGGGTTCGGGAAGCTCCCCCCCGCGTGCCCGCTCGAGGATGGCGCGGAAGATCCACGGATTGCCGGTGGCGCCCCGGCCGATCATCACACCCGCGGCCCCGGTCTCCCGCAGCAGGTCGAAGGCGTGCTGCGGCTCGGTGACGTCTCCGTTCGCGAGCACCGGGATCTCCGGCACGGCCTCGACCACCCGGCGGATGATCTCCCGGTCCGGGCTGCCGCGGTAGAACTGCGACCGGGTCCGGCCGTGGACCGTGACGAGCTCGGCGCCCTCGGCGGCAGCGATCCGGGCGATCTCCGGCGCGTTGCGGGAGCGCTCGTCCCAGCCGGCCCGCATCTTCACGGAGAGCGTCCCGTGAAACGACCCCCGCATGGCGCGGATCACGGCGGCGGCGCGCAGCGGCTCGCGCATGAGCGCCGAGCCAGCGCCGTTGCGGATGAACTTGGGCACGGGGCAGCCCATGTTGAGGTCGATCCAGGCGGCGCCCTCGTCCGCGAGCATCGCGCAGGCCCGGCCGAGCACCTCCGGCTCGGCGCCGAAGAGCTGGAAGGCGACCGGCTCCTCCCGGGGGGAGGTCTCCAGCAGCCGCCGGCTCTTGTGGCCGCCGAGGACCAGGCCCTTGGCGCTCACGGTCTCGGTGAACCCCATGGCCGCCCCGAACTCCCGGGAGAGCAGGCGCATCGGCAGGTTGCTCACGCCCGCCATGGGCGCGAGGACCAGGTTGTTCGGGAGCCGATGGCGCCGAAGCGCGATGGGGCGGATCAGGCTGGCGTCGGGCCGTTCCACGTCCCTCTCCGGCGTGCTCCCGCCCGGTTCGGGCGGGCCTGGCGGGGGCCGGGCGGCGCCGGGGCGGCATCCGGGCACCGGCTGGAGAGCCCAAGCTTACAGGTCACCCGCGGGGCGGTCGAGGCGCGGTGGGATGGGGCCGGACCGTGCCCCCGGACCCGGGTAAGGTTCCGGCATGTCGGCCTCCCCGCCGTCCGGTTCCGACGCGGTGCCCTCGGGCATCGATCTCGCCCGCGCCTGGCGTCTCGTCCTCGAGGCGACGCGTGTGCTGCCCGCCGAGGTGGTCTCGATCCGCGAAGCCCTCGGCCGTGTGCTCGCGGAGCCGGTGGTCGCGGGCCGTACCCTCCCTCCCGCCAACGCCTCCGCCATGGACGGCTACGCGGTCCGGTCGACCGACGTGGCCGGCGACGGGCCGGTCGAGCTCGCCGTCGCCTTCGAGGTGGCGGCCGGCGGGAGTGCGCCGCGGCCGCTCGGCCGCGGCGAGGCGGCGCGCATCTTCACGGGGGCTCCGCTCCCCGAGGGCGCCGACGCCGTGGTGCGTCAGGAGGATGCGGTGCGCGTCGGTGACCGGGTGCGGGTGGAGGGACCGGTGCCTCCGGGCCGGGACGTGCGCCCCGCCGGGGAGGACGTGAAGGAGGGGGATCGCGTTCTCGATCCGGGCACCCGCCTGCTCCCGGCGCACGTGGGCTTCCTCGCCTCCCTCGGGCGCACCCTGGTGTCGGTGCGTCGACGACCCCGGGTGGCCATCGTCTCCGGCGGGGACGAGCTGGTGGAGCCGGACGGCGACGTGTCCGGCGGGCGCATCGCCTCCTCCAACTCCTATTCGCTCCACGCCCAGTGCCTCGAGGTGGGGGCCGAGCCCAGCTACCTGGGGATCGCCCGCGACACACCCGAGGAGCTCGAGGCCCGGCTCGCGGACGGTCTCGCCGCGGACGTGCTGGTGAGCTCGGCGGGTGTGTCGGTGGGCGACCGCGACTTCGTCCGCCCCGTGCTCGAGAAGCTCGGATGCCGGATCTGCTTCCACGGGGTGAAACTCAAGCCGGGCTACCCGGTGGTCTTCGGACGGCTTCCCCCGCCGGGGCCGCTGGTCTTCGGCCTGCCCGGCAATCCGGTTTCGGCCATGGTGACCTTCGAATGCCTGGTGCGGCCGGCACTGCTCCGGATGCAGGGGGTGAGCCGCTGCTTCCGGCCGGTGGTGCGCGCCGAGCTCAGCCACGATCTCGAGAAGCGCGCCGGGCGGCTCCACCTGGTGCGGGTCCAGCTCGACCGGGGAGCGTCCGGGATTCTCGCGACGGCGACCGGCAACCAGTCCTCCGGGGTCCTGCGCTCGATGACCCTCGCCCAGGGGCTGCTGCTGGTACCGGCCGAGGTGACCCGCATCCGCAAGGGAGAGCAGGCCCTGGTCTGGGTGATCGATCCGGATTTCCTGGCCGAGACGGGCCCGGCGGCGTGAGCCGCCGCGCCGGTGATGCCCGAAGGGCGGGGAGCGGGCCGGCGGGGGATCCGGCGGGCCCGCAGGACGGATACCTCGCCGATCTGACCGCGGCGGTGCTGCTCGGTGGCGGGTCCACCCGGATGGGTCGGGACAAGGCCTGGCTCGAGCTCGGGGGCGAGCCACTGGCCACGCGGCTTGCGCGGAGGCTCCGCCCGCTCTGCGCGGAGGTCCTCCTCGTCGGGGGGCAGCCGCCGCCCTCGGCGCCGGGCCGGCGGGTTCCGGATCCCCCGGGACCGCGGTGCGCGCTTCGCGGGTTTGTCGCGGCCTTCGGGGCGGCGAGCACGGACCGGGTGCTCGTGGTCGCCACCGACCTCGCGCTGCTCGGCGAGGAGCTGGTGCTCGCCCTCGCCGCGCGGCCACCGGCCGAGGCGGTGGTTCCCGAGTCCGGGGGGCGCCTCCACCCCACCTGCGCCATCTACGCGCGGGACCCCGCCCTCGAGGTGGCCCGTCGCCAGCTCGGTGCGGGCCGGCTCGCCCTCCGGGACCTCCTCGCCGAGCTCGAGGTGCAGGTCCTTCCGGAAGCCGATCTCCGGTGGGTGGATCCCGAGGGCCGGATGCTCCGCAACGCCAACACGCCCGAGGCCTGGCGGGAGATCGAAGCGCTCGCCCGCGCGGGCGGCGAGCTCGGGTCGGGCTAGGAGCGGGTCCTCCGCGACCGGCTAGCGGCGGCCCCTCCGCTCGGCGCAGCGCACGGCCGAGCCGCCGACCCGGATCATCCGCAGGTCGCCGAAAGGGGTTCCCGCGGTGCGGTTGACGACCATCGCCACCGCGAGATCGCGCTCGGGATCCGCGAAGGCTCCGGAGCCGCCGTAGCCGAAGTGGCCGAAGCCCCGCGGCAGGATTCCCCGGCTGGTTCCCACCAGGTGGTAGCCGAGGCGCCAGCGCATCGGGAAGGGCACCACCAGGTCCACGCGGCGATTCTGGATTTCCGTGGCGCGGGCCACCGTCTCGGGTCGGAGCAGCTCCCGATCCCCGAGGCGCCCGCCCGCGGCGAGGCAGGCGTAGAGGCGGGCGAGCGAACGGGCGGTGAAGACCCCGTTCGCGGCCGGGATCGGGGCGTCGTGGACGTGCTCCGAGTAGAGGAGGTCGAGCACCCCTTCGGGCATGAGCGCGTCGCGGACGCGAGCGGGCTCGAGCGGGAGCCGCAGCCACCGCCGGATCCGGCCGAGCAGCCGGGTGGCCGGCTCGAAGCGGTCGGGAAGTCGCGCCAGCCCCGACTCCCGCAGGAGCCGTGCCACCCGGTGCCGCTCGGAGGGCGGCGCGCCGATGTGCAGGCCCTCGAGCCCGAGGGGTTTGGCGATCTCGCGCTGTACGAAGACGTCCACGGGGATCCCCGAGATCCGGCGCACCAGCTCGCCCACCAGCCAGCCGAAGGTGAAGGCGTGGTATCCGTTGGCCGCACCCGGTGGGTGGGCGGGAGCGGCCTCTGCCAGGGCCTGGCACATCCCCTCCCAGTCCAGCATGGCGTCGGCGTGGTCGATCAGGCTGCGGATCGGGAAGAGCCCGGCCTCGTGGCAGAGGATCTGGCGGACGGTGATGCGATCCTTGCCGGCGCTCGCGAACTCGGGCCAGTACTCCGCCACCGGTCGGTCGTAGTCGACGAGCCCGCGGTCCGCGAGGACGTGGATCGCGGTGGCCACCACGCCCTTGGTGGTGGAGAAGGAAAGCGCCATGGTGTCGGCGCGCCAGGGCCTTCCCTCGGCGTCGCGGCTTCCGGCCCAGACGTCCACCACCTTCTCACCGCGGTGGTAGACGGCCACGGCACCTCCGCCTCGACCCGCGCGGCGGATCTGCGATTCGAAGACCCGAGCGACCTCGTGGAAGTCGGGGTGGACGGCCCCCTGGATCAACCTGCGCGTGCCCCCGGCCCGGTAGCCGGAACAGGCTAGCGATTCGCGTGCCCGTTCCGCACCGTTGCGGGGCGGCGAGGTGCGGGCGGGCCGGGTCGCGGTGCCGCGCGGGCGGACCGGAGGCCGGGACGTGCCTTCCGGCGGCCCATGCGCGGGCCGGTGTCGGCCGCCCGGCACCGGCAGGAGGGAGGCAGCGCACGGGTGGGCGTGCTGGCGGGTATCGCGATCGGGACGGCCCTCGCGCTCCTCGCTCCGGAGCTCGTCCTGCTCCTTCGCCCCGGGCTCGAGCCCGCCTTCGGGGTGACCATGTTCCTGGTGGGAACGCTCGTGCGCCCCGAGCAGCTCGACCTCTTCTTCCGGTCGCCGGCCCGCGCGCTCTCCGGCCTGCTGGCGCAGTACACGATCATGCCGCTGGCGGCCTTCGCCTTCTCCCGCTTCTTCGAGGACCCGGCGGTGCGCACGGGCGTCGTCCTCGTCGGATGCATGCCGGGAGCCATGGCCTCGAACGTGATGAGCGTGCTGCTCCGCGGGGACCTGGTGCTCTCGGTGACCCTCACCACGCTCGCCACCTTCCTCTCGCCCCTCGTGCTCTCGCTGTGGCTCCCGGTGCTCGCCGACGCGCGCATGGAGGTCCCCGTTCTCTCGCTCGCCCGGGACGCGACCGTCCTCGTGGTGCTCCCGGTCGCGGCCGGGATCGCGCTGCGTCGGATGCGCCCCGATCTCCCCCCGGCCTACGCGCGTTTCGCCACCGCCGCTGCCTCGGCCGCCATCGTGCTGATCGTGCTCGTGGTCGTGGCCGCCAACCGCGGGCGCCTGGCGAACCTCGGCCCGGGCCTCGTCGCCGCGCTCGTCGGTCTGAACGCGAGCGGCTACGCGCTCGCCTGGGGGATCGCCACCGCGCTCGGGTGGCCCCCGGCCGCCCGACGCACGTTGGTGGTGGAGGTGGGCATGCAGAACGCCGGCCTCGGAAGCGTCCTCGCCCTGGCCCACCTCGGGGAGGCCGGTGCGGTGCCGAGCGCCTGCTACACGGTGCTCTGCGTGATCACCGCCTCGCTGGCTGTGCCGGTGGTCGCGAGGCGGGGCGGGGCCGGCCCCGGTTGACGGCCCCCGCCCCGGCGGGGATCCTCCCGCGCCGCGGTGCCGAGCCCCGCGGGCGCGGCTCGGGCCGAGCCGGGGGAGGGGAGTCGGGTGTCGGTACGCGGTGAGTTCCTGCGCTGCCTCGGCGAATACGCCCGCGTCGCGGAGGAGTCGGGGATCTCCCGGATCGCGGTTCCCCGGGAGGCGCTTCCGGGGGCCTTCGCGCCGACCTTCGGAAGCCTCGAGGCGGCGCTTCCCGAGCTCCGCCGGCTCGGGGCCGAGGGCGACCTCGAGCTCGCCGCGGCGCGGACCCGGGACCTCTTGCGCCGGATCGCCGAGGGGCTCCCGCCGGGAAGCGGGCCCGCCGCCGGGGAGGGCCGAAGGCGGGAGCAGCAGCTACGCGAGCACCTCGAGGCGGTCTGCCGCGTCATTCTCGGCGAGCCCCCGGCGCAAGCGCCGGAGCGAAGCGGCACCTCGACGCCCTGAGGGCCCGCGCCGGCCGCGGGGC
>JALSIO010000454.1 GCA_026989995.1 Myxococcales bacterium | reverse complement strand
CCGGCTGCTCGGTGCGCTCCCGCGCCACCTCGAGCAGCTACAGGAGCTGCTCGCCACGAAGCTGGCGCCGGAGCGCATGGCGTGGGTTCACCACGACGTGGTCCTCCTCGCGCACGTCGTCGCGCGATTCATCCGGGACCGGGGCCTCGAGGAGCGGCAGCGGCTGCGCTTCGCGACCCTTCACTGCCGCAAGCTCGCCTTCGTGGGTCTCCGCGAGCTCGTCCGACTGCAAGTCCGGCCCGCGAGCCGGGAGGCCTTCCTCCGCGGCGAGGTGGAGCCCCTGCGGCGCGAGGACGACCTCTCCGAGAGTGCCTTCGCCGCGGCCCTCGCGAGTGGGGACCCGGAACGCGTCGACCGCTACGTCCTCGGGATGGCCGACCGGGCCTTCTTCCGCTGGCTCGAGGACGTGTGCCTCGACGAGCAGAACGACGTCTTCGAGAGCGAGGAGTGTCCCTTCCGGAGCCGCGAGGAGGAGGTTGCGGATGCCATCCGCGACCGCGCGGGCGCGCCGCTCGCCCGGGGACGCGACTTCAGCCTCTTTCTCCGGCGCCTTCGCAACCGGGACACCCTGCGGGTGCTCGAGCGCCTCGAGCGGTGGTTCCTGCGGCAGTACGACGTCCGGAGCGCGGCGGCGGTGACGCATCACACGACCCACATGCGGCTCGGGCGATGGGACGAGGAACAGGTCCTGACGCGGCACTCGCCGCGGAACTACGCACTGCTCCTGGGGCTGTTCACGCTGCCCTTCGCCGGGGCCGCGTTCGCCTACGAGCGCTTCCCACTGCTCTTCGACCTCCTCTGCTCGGCCGAGATCCTGGCCGTGAATGCGGCGGTATTCTGGTTCCTGGTGGTGCGCTTCGCCTGGCAGCGCGACCTCACGGTCTTCCGCGCCATGGTTCCCCGGATCGGCGCCGGCATCATCGTGGGCTACCTCCCGGTGTTCCTGATCGACGAGGTCTGGGATCTCGCCGAGCGGCCGCTCGCCCCCCTCGGGGCCACCGCGCTCCTGCTCGGCCTCACCACCCTCCTCTACCTCTTCGTCGAGGTGCAAAGGCGCCTCGGGGACCCGGAACGGGCCTTCGCCCGGGCCCGGAGCATCTTCCTGCTCGGCCTCGTCCAGGCCCAGGGGATGGGCCTGGTGGTGACGAGCCTCCTCGGGGGCTTCATGGCGGCGCGGAACTGGGGACCGGGCGGCGGCGAGACCACCGTCGCCGCGCTGCGCGCCTCGGCCCACCCGGTGGTGGGCGAGCTTCCCCTGGTCCTGGGCGTGGAGCCCCTGCTGGCCTTCCCGACCGCCGTGCTGATCATGACCTTCCTCTCCTTCTTCATCGGGACCTTCCTGCAGCTCCTCTGGGAGGACCTGCCCATCACCGAGCCGCTTTGAGCAGGCCCGTGGCGGCGGCGCGCCGGCCCGGCCGGCCCTCGATGGAGTCCCGGCGGATGGGTAAGCTGGCACCATGGACACCCAGCGGCCGGAGGTCGTGATCTACACCAAGGCCACCTGCCCCTACTGCGCGGCGGCGCTTCGCCTTCTGCGCCAGAAGGGGGTGCGCTTCCGCGAGATCGACCTGCTCGAGGAGCCCGAACGCCGGGAGGAGATGATCCGGCGCAGCGGTCGGACCACGGTTCCCCAGGTCTTCATCGGGGGTCGGCCCATCGGCGGCTACGACGACCTCGCCGCCCTCGATGCGCGGGGCGAGCTCGACGCGCTGCTCGCGGCCCCGGCCGGGCAGGAGGGATCCGGTGGACCCTGAGCGCGCCCGGGTGGTGGTGGTGGGCAGCGGTCCGGCCGGGTACACGGCGAGCATCTACGCCGCCCGCGCCGAGCTCGAGCCGGTGCTCGTCGCCGGACTCACCTGGGGCGGTCAGCTCATGCTCACCACCGAGGTCGAGAACTACCCGGGCTTCCCGGAGGGGGTGACGGGCCCGGAGCTGATGGAGCTCTTCCAGAAGCAGGCGGAGCGCTTCGGCACCCGCATGGTGTTCGAGGATGCCACGCGGGTGGACCTCTCGTCCCGGCCCTTCCGGGTGGAGACGGAAGGCCGCCGCTTCGACTGCGACGCGCTGATCCTCGCCCTCGGGGCCTCGGCGAAGTGGCTGGGGCTCGAGTCGGAGAAGCGGCTGCAGAACCGCGGGGTTTCGGCCTGCGCCACCTGCGACGGGGCCCTCTACCGGGGGCGCCCCATGGTGGTGGTGGGCGGGGGCGACACGGCCATGGAGGAGGCCCTCTTCCTGACCCGCTTCGCCGAGTCGGTCACCATCGTGCACCGGCGCGACGCCTTCCGGGCCTCCCGGATCATGCAGCAGCGGGTGCTCGCCCACCCGAAGATCCGGGTGGCCTGGGACTCGGTGGTCGACGAGATCCTGGGGGACACCGAGGTCACCGGGGTGCGCATCCGCAACGTGAAGACCGGGCAGACGCAGGAGATTCCCGCCGGGGCGGTCTTCATCGCCATCGGCCACCAGCCCAACACCGAGCTCGTACGCGGGCAGGTCGAGCTCGATCCGGCCGGCTACATCCGCGTGGAGCCCGGGCGCACGAGGACCTCGGTGGAGGGTGTCTTTGCCTGCGGCGACGTGATGGACCCGGTGTACCGCCAGGCCGTGACCGCCGCC
>JALSIO010000453.1 GCA_026989995.1 Myxococcales bacterium | reverse complement strand
CCATCAAGTTCACCGAGGAGGGCGAGGTCGCGGTCGCAGTCGGGATCGATCGGGAGGACGACCGCGGGGCCCACTTCCGCTTCGAGATCCGCGACACCGGAGTCGGCGTCGATCCCGGCTGCGTGGAGCGGCTCTTCGAGCCCTTCACCCAAGCCGACTCCTCGACCACCCGGCGCTTCGGGGGCACCGGGCTCGGCCTCGCCATCTGCCGGCGGCTGGTGGCGCTTCTCGGCGGCGAGCTCGGCGCGACCGGCGCACCCGGCGTGGGGAGCACCTTCTGGTTCACCGCGTGGCTGGCGCTCCCCGAAAAGCAGCCGGGGCCGGAACCCGGGCTCCCGGCCCCCGCGGAAGCCGACCCGCCGGAGGCCGCAGCCCCGGCTCGCGCGGAGATGGGGGGCGGGGCAGCCGGGCCGAACCCTTCGGGGCCCGCACCCGGTGCGGGCCTGCGGGTCCTCGTGGCCGAGGACCACCCCGTCAACCGCAAGCTCATGGCCCGTTTCCTCGCGGGCCTCGGTTGCGCCGACGTGGACCTCGTGGAAGACGGTGAGGAGGCGGTGCGGGCGGCCGCCGAGGCGCGCTACGACGTCGTCCTGATGGACATCCAGATGCCCGGGGTGGACGGGGTCGAGGCCACGCGCCGGATCCGTGCCCTCCCCGGACCGGCGGGGCGCGTCCCGGTGATCGCCGTGACGGCCAACGCCATGGAGGGCGATCGGGAGCGGTATCTCGCCGCCGGCATGGACGACTACCTGAGCAAACCCCTCGGCCGCGAGGAGCTCGCCCGGGCCCTCGGCCGCGTCACCGGCTCCGGGGGCGGACCGGAGCCGGCCGGCGGCTGATTCGGGGCGGCGGCTTCCGCGGCGCTCGTCTAGCCTGTCCCGGGAGGTGCCCCATGACCGCTCCGGCCATCGCCACCGTCACCGGAACCGTCCACCCCGAGGACCTCGGGCGCACGCTCATGCACGAGCATCTGCTGATCGCCTATCCGGGCGCGGAGTCCGACACCATCCGGCCCGGCCCCTCCGCCGAGGAGCGATTCTCGATCTGTGTGGACCGGATCGAGGAGATGAAGGACCTCGGCTTCCGGTCGATGCTCGACCCATGCCCGGCGGATCTCGGCCGCGACGTGGAGCTGATGGCCCGGGTGGCGCAGAAGACGGGCTTCCAGATCATCTGCGCCACCGGGCTGTACAAGGAGGCGGAGGGGGGCGCGGCCTACTGGAAGTTCCGAAACGCCTTCTCGCCGAGCGTGGAGGGGATGACCGAGCTCTTCGTCCACGAGCTCACCGAGGGAATCGGCTCCACCGGCATCCGGGCCGGCATCATCAAGGTGGCCACGGGCCCGGGCCGCATGAGCGACTACGAACGGATGGTCTTCGAAGCGGCGGCCCGCGCCTCGCTCGCCACCGGGGCGCCCATCACCACCCACACGGACCAGGGGACGGTGGGCGATGTCCAGCAGCGGCTGCTCACCGAGCTCGGGGTGCCCGCCAACCGGATCGTCATCGGGCACTCCTGTGGCACCTCCGATGGCGAGTACCACCTCACCATCGCGCGGGGTGGCTCCTACCTCGGCTTCGACCGCTTCGGGCTCGACATGCTCCACCCGGATGAAGAGCGGATCCGATCGCTGGTACGCCTGCTCCGCGCGGGAGCCGGCGACCGCGTCGTGGTCTCCCACGACTCGGTCTGGTGCTGGCGGGGCGAGCCGGCACCGCGGGCGGTGCTCGAGGCCCTGACGGAGACGTGGAACCCGGGCCACTTCACGCTGCGCATCGCGCCCCGGCTGCGGGCCGAGGGCATCGCCGAGGAGGCCATCGAGGCGCTCCTGGTGGACAACCCCCGGCGCTTCTTCGCCGGAGAGAAGCTGCCGCCGCTTTCGTGAGCGGGGTGCGCCGCGGCTTCGCGCTCCGGGTGCTCGGCGCGGCCCTCGCCGCCGGCACCGCGTGGTGGCTGCTGCGGCCCGAGGCCCCGCCGGCTCCGGCGCCACGGCCGCAGGGCCCGAAGGCCGCGGCGGAGCCCGCCGGGGCACCGCCCGCTCCGCCCCCGACCGGGCCGGAACCGTCGCAGCCGATGCCGGCCCGAAGCGGGAAGGGCCCGGCCCCTACAGAGCCTCTGGCTCGGGCCCCGGATTTCGCGACAGTCCGCGGGTTTCTGAGCCAGGCACTCGAGGAGCACTTCAGCCGTCACAAGCTCTCGGACCGGGAGCTCGACGAGCTGGCCCGCAGCGTCCTGGCCCTTCGGAGGGCGCGGCAGCGGCTCGCCCGCCTGGAACGGGAGCCGGAGCGGGCCGCCGAGCTCGCGCGCGCCCGCGAGGAGGTGGCCCGGGCGGTGGCGCGCTTCGAGGAGCTCCTCGACATGAGCCCGGCCGAGTTCACCGAGACCCTGGCCCGGGAAGCCGGAGGGGGTGTGAGCGACCCGGAGGACCGCGACGCCGTGCCGCCGGGCACCTTCCTCGAGGACCTGCCTCCCCCGGAGGCTCCGTGACCGGTCGCTCCCCGCCCGCTCCGACGGACGGCCGGGCGCTCGGGGTGCTGCTCGCAGCCGCGCTCGCGGCCTGCGGGGCGCCGGTCCCCGAGCGGGGGCGGTGCCCCGATGCCTCCGAAGACGGCGCGCAGCCGGTCG
>JALSIO010000452.1 GCA_026989995.1 Myxococcales bacterium | reverse complement strand
GGAAGGCCTCGAACCCCGCATCTTCACCGAGGACCGGATGGCCTACGCCGCGCTCGAGGCCTGCGCCCGGATCCGTCCCCACGGCGAGCTCGGCACGCTTCCCGCGGCGCTTCTGCGGCGCTACCCGCCGCTGCGCGATCTCCGGCGCCGGGCGGTGGCCGCGCGTGCCGAGCAGTGCACGCGGGAGCAGTGCGGGCGCCACCCGGAGTGCGCCCTCGGGCGCCGGCGCGCCTCCCTGGCCGAGGCGCACCTCGTGGTCGCCAACCACGATCTCCTGCTCCGCTGGCCCGCCGACTACCCGGCCTTCGAGCACGTGATCGCGGACGAGGTCCACGAGCTCGCCGCGGTGGCCGACGAGGTCTACGCCGTGGTGGTCGAACCCGAGGAGGTCCTGGAACGCCTCGACGAGCTGGTCGGCACACCGAGCCGCCGGGGCTCGGGGCTCCTGCCCCGCGCGGCCCGGCGCCGGCTCGGGCGGGATCCGGTGGCCTGGCGTCGGACGCTGCACCAGGCGCTGCAGGATCTGGGCCGGGCGCTGGCCGAGGCCGCATCCTACGGGAACGTCGAACTGCCCCGCCTGTCCCCCGCGCTCGCCCACGAGGTGGCCGGCGCCGCCCACGCCGCCGCCGAACAGTTGGAGCGCATCGCCGCCGAGCTCGAACGGGCCGTGGAGGGCACACAGGAGGAGCCACCCCCGGAGGTCGTCGGTCGCCTCGCCGAGCTCGGCGCCGCCGCACGGGCCCTGCGCATGCCCTTCGGCGAGGCGGCCGAGCACTTCGTGGCCGGCGTGGAGGGCATCGAGGCCCCCTACGACCGGTGGCGGCTGGCCCTGCGGCCGGTCTCGCCGGCCGAGCTCTTCCACGGGGGCTTCCTCGACCGGCTGAGCTCCTTCGCCGGGGTCTCGGCGAGCCTCTTCGTGGACGGCGACGAGTTCGCGGCGCTCGGAAGCCTCGAGCTCCACCGCGCGGGACGCGTGGAGCGGGTGAGCGAGCCCAGCCCCTTCCCCTACGCGGAGCACATGCGGGTGCTCGCCATGCCCGGCCCGGACGACCTGGTGGAGGAGACCGCCGCGGTGCTGTTCGAGGTCGCGCATCGCCTGCAGGGACGGACGCTCGGGCTTTTCACCAGCCTCGGCCGCATGAACCAGGTGGCCGAGATCCTGGCGCCGGCCCTCCAAGCCGAGGGCATCGAGCTGCTCCTGCCGCGGCGCGGGACCGACGACCCCAACGCCCTGGTGGAGCGCTTCGGGCAGGGCCCGAGCGTGCTTCTCGGCGCGCGCCGTTTCTGGCAGGGGCTCGACCTCCCCGGGGCGCAGCTTCAGGCCGTGGTGATCGAGAAGCTGCCCTTCGAGGTCCCGGGCGAGCTGCGCCGCCGGCGGCGGGCCCGGCTCGAGGAGGCGGGCCTCCGCGACGGCTTCGGCCGCTTCGAGCTCGGCACCATGTTGCTCAACCTGAAGCAGATGGCCGGGCGGCTGATCCGCGGCGAGGACGACCGGGGGCTCCTGGTGATCGTGGACGCGCGCCCGGAGAAGGCGTACTTCGGGCGCCTTCGGGAGGCCCTGCCGGGAGAGCCGCCCATTGCCGTGGGCGGGCGGGAGCGCATCCCCGAGCTCCTCGCGGAGCTCGGCCTGCCCCGTCCCGCGCCCACTCCGCGGGGCCCGGCCGATTCGGACGACTGAGCGCGCGGGGCCCCCGGGACCACGCCGGCTACTCGGAGGAGGGCCCCCCGGAGGCGAAGAAGACGAGGAGGGTCATGTCCTCCTCGATCTCGAAGAAGGAGTGCTCGGAGGTCGCCCGCACGTAGAGCACCGAGCCCTTCTTCACCGGCCGCTCCTCGTCACCCACCCGGAGGCGGCCCCGCCCCTCGAGCACCAGGTAGACCTCGTCCTCGTCGTGGGGTGCCTGGAGATCGTCGGCACCGGCGGCCAGGGTGTAGATGCCGCAGGACAGACTCGGAACCCGGAGGAACTCGAGGTAGGGCGTCTTCATGCCCTTCTTCTTCCGGATGAGCTCCTCGAGGTCGAAGGTCTTCCAGTCCTCGCTGCCCATGGCATCCCCCAACCGCGCTCCCGGCCAAAGAGGGCTTCCGCATGCTAGCGCAGCGGCGGCGACTTCCGTCGCGCGCCGGGCCCCGCCACCCGGGGCGTGGGTCGCGGGCGGGCCGGCGGCGCGGGCGATCGCGGCGGGTCGCGCCGGGCCCGGGGGTGCGGGCGGAGCGGCCTGGCCTATGTTCGCGGCCGTGAGCCCCCCTCCCTCCGCGCCGCCGACCTCGCCGCAGGAGCCCGCTCCCGAGGAGCGACTCATCGTCGCCCTCGACGTGCCGACGGCCGAGGAGGCCCTCGCGCTGGTGGATCGCCTCGGCAGCACGGTCCGCTTCTACAAGCTCGGGCTCGAGCTGCTCACCAGCGGGGGCTACTTCGAGCTGATCGACACCCTCCGCGGCCGGGGTCTTCGCGTCTTCGCCGACCTCAAGCTCTTCGACATCCCCGAGACGGTGGCCGGGGCGGTGCGGGGGCTCCGGCGCTTCGCGCCCACCTTCGTGACGGTGCACGGCAACGACGCCATGCTGGAGGCTGCCTGCCGGGAGAAGGGCGAGATCGGAATCCTCGCGGTCACGGTCCTGACCA
>JALSIO010000451.1 GCA_026989995.1 Myxococcales bacterium | reverse complement strand
GCGGGCAGACAGCCCCACCGCTCGAGGCGCGCGTCGAGCTCGGGGGACCGGTGCTCCCGGTAGCGCTCCCGAAGCGCCGCCAGCGAGCGGGCGTGGTACTTCTGCGGCTTCTGGGCCCACTTGCGGCCCCCGAGCTCCACCTCGAACTCCTCCCGGCCCTGGGCCAGCGCCGCCTCGTTGGCGAGGGTCCACGGGACGAAGAGCGCCCCCACCTGCTGTTCGAGCAGCGGGGCGAGGGTGGGCTCGAGGCGCTCGAAGGGCTCGAAGGGGCCCTCGGCCCGCGGCCACAGCATCCGCTGGATCCAGGCCAGCACGGCGGGGGCCCGGCCCTCGACGAGCGCACCGCCCGTGGGATCGGTCCACGCCTCGTAGATCTGCGGGAAGAGACCGAAGTCGGCGAAGGCGGGCCGCGCGCCGAAGAGGTACGGCCGCTCCCGCAGATGGACCTCGAGGAGCGGGAGCGCCTCCTCGAAGGACTCCTCGATGATCGGGGCCGTGGCCGCGCTCGAGCCCACGAACCAGACCCGGCCCACCATCCGCTCGCGGATGCGGTCGGCCAGCACCCGGCGCGCCGCCTCGTCCGCGTCCGGCGCCATGGTCGCCGCGAGGCGCATGGCCGAGGCGCGCTGGTCGACTTCCCGCGCCCAGCGCAGGTGGAACATCCACTTGTTGCCCCATTCGTCGCCGAACTCCTCGACGAGCGCGGAAACGAAGCCGGCCACCCGGTCCTCGGGATGGATCGAGGGCTCGGGGTGCCATGCCTCGAAGCGGTCGAGGATGGGCGTCGAGTCCTGGATGCCCTCCCCTTCCGGCGTGACCACCAGGGGGATCAGCGGAAGCCGGGCGTGGCGCCGGAATTCCTCCTCGGTCGAGGGATTGCGGATCACCCACCGGTGCGGGATGCCCTTGTAGCGGAAGTAGGAGCGCACCTTCACGGAGTAGGGGGAAGCCTCCGCCCCGTAGATGCGGTGCGTCGGCACGGCATCCTTCGACATGGTTCCTCCCCCGTCGCCGGCACACGCCGGCGGCAGGGTGGCACAGGCATCCGGGACGCGCGACCCGCCGGGGAGGACGGCGGCACGGCCCGGTCCTGGTGCGGGAAGCGCCCGTCTAGAAGAGCTCGGCGGCCACGGGGGCGTCCACCGGCAGCCGGCCCGGTTCGAGGATGATCACCTCTCCGCCCCGCCGCAGCACCGCCTCCGCCATGTCGTCGAGCAGATCCGGGCTTCCGCCCTCGCCCGGACGTGCCTCGCCCGTCACGGGGTCGAAGTCGCCGGGCACGCGCAGGTCGCGCACGAGGAAGAGGCGGCGAACCCGACCCATCACGACCGCCTCGGCCACGGGGGCGATCCCGACCCGGGCCTTGTCCACCTTGAAGGCGCGCTCGAAGGAGGCGAGCAGCTCGTCCTCGCGGGCGCGGAGCGCCTTTTCCACCAGCGGCCAGGCCCGGGCGTGGAGCTCGTGGGGCGCGAGCAGGTCCGGGTTCCCGGAAATGCCTTCGCGGAGGATCTCCTGCAGACGCCGCGACGCCCGGAGCGCGGCGAGGTGGGTGCCGTCGCCGGCCACCACCGTGGGCAGCGGATCGACGGCAAGGCGCCGCTCGCACCCGGCCACGAGAGCGCGGTGGAAGCGCTCGAGATCGAGCGCCCGGCCTTCTTTCGCGCTTCCGTGGGAGTGGTAGACGGGGTCGCGTCCGCCCGCGTGGGTGCTGTGGAAGTTCAGCGTGTCCTCCACGTAGTCGCCGCCCACGACCTCTTCGAGGCTGCCGGGAATCGGGTCGCGGGGCACCTCCCGAAGGCCCGCGGGGTCACCCTCGTAGAGCGCGACCCGCCGCGGCGACACCGCGAGGACCCGGAAGCGCGCCACGTGGGAGAGCTCGCGAATCACGGGTCGCACCTCGAAGGTGTCGGCGACCACGACCCGCTCGGGCGGGGGGAAGGGCAGCCGGACGACGCGCGTGCCGGTTCCGTGGTCGAAGGCCGCGATCCCCGGGGCGGGCTGCTCGAGCAGCTCCCGCCGCTCGACGAGGGAGCCCAGCCGGTCCCGCCGCTCCCGCAGCGCGCGCCCCTCGAGATTCCGAGCCTCGAGCTCCCCGAGCGCCTGCCGCACAGCGCTTCGAACCCGCAGCGGATTCTGCGCCCGGTCCTCGGATTCGAGGGGGACGAAGAGCGAGACGAGGGGACCGGGTCGGGGTTCCAGGAGCCAGCGGAGCTCGGCCGCGGAGAGCGGGTGGATCTCGACGGCAGGGTCGTTTCGATGGGCCACGGAGACCTCCCCTTGCACTTGCGGGACAACCCTAAGCGCCCGCTCGGTCCCGGCAAGGCCGGCCGGGGTGCGCAGGCCCCCTAGAAGGGCTCGCGACTCGGGCGCAGATCGAGCTCGAGGGTCCACGCGGTGGGGTCCTGGCAGTGGATCTGCCAGTAGACCTCGGCGATGGCATCCGGGCGCAGCATCCCCCCCTCGCCCCGGGCGCGCCGGAGCTCCGGGAACCGGCTGTTCACCTGGTCTCCATCGATCACCCCGTCGATCACCACGTGTGCCACGTGCAGGCCCGCCGGACCGAACTCCCGGGCCATTCCGTGGGCGAGTGCCCGCTCCGCGTGCTTGGCGGCGGCGAAGGCCGTGAA
>JALSIO010000450.1 GCA_026989995.1 Myxococcales bacterium | reverse complement strand
AGCGGATCGGGGCCTGCGAGGTCTCGAACTCGGCCACGGCGGCCCGAAGGGCCTCCTCGTCCCAGTCCACAGGCCCGCCGGGCCGAAGGCAGGAGCGGGCCTCCTCGAAGTCCCCCTCGGCCAGGGCACGGACCAGACGGAGCAGCTCGGCCCGAACCCGGGCGGGCTCGAGGGTGGCCGGCAGCGGGGGGCGCTCGGCCGGGGGCTCGCCAGGCCCTTCCTCCCGCCGGCTCTCCCACTCCTCGAGCAGGCTCGAATCCACCCTCGCCACCGTGCCGCGGAGGAAGGCGACCGCCTCGTCCACCTCGGCCGTCCGCGCCTCCGGAGGCAGGCCCCGCCACAGGGTGGCACCCACCTGCGACAGGTAGCGAAGCAGCACGCCCTCGAAGCGAGCCATCCCGTAGTGGCGGACATAGGCGGAAAAGCTCCAGTAGCCCTCGAAGATCTCGCGAGCCACCGACTTGGGCCGGACGTGCTCCGGCGAGAGCCAGGGGTGGTGCTCCACGAAGCGGGGAAAGGTGGCGTCGAGGAGGTCCTCGAGGGGGCGCTCGAGCTCCAGCTCGTCGAGCCGGGCCAGCCGCTCCTCGTAGGGGACGCCCTCCGCCTTGAGGCGGGCGACGAGATCGCGCCGGACTCGGGCCAGCTTCGCGTGGAGCACCGGCCGCGGGTCCTCCAGGATCGCCTCGACCAGGCTGATCACGTCGAGGGCGTAGTCCGGGGCGGCGGGGTCGAGCTCCCGGAGGGTCTCCACGAGGTACAGCGACAGGGTGTGGTGGAGGGAGAACTCCCGCTCGAGGCCCGGCCGCACCCGCAGGCCGGGCCGGCCGGTCTCCGGATCCAGGACCCGCTCCACCAGGCCCGCCCGGCGCAGGGAGCGCACGAGCTCGGCGGCCCGGCGCCGGAGCCGGCGCTTGCGCCCCTCCTCTTCGTGGCAGGCCGCGATCAGGTCGAGGACCGCGCGGTATCCCGACCCGGGGGCGCCGCCGTCGGTTTCCCGCTGGAGCAGGCTCACCACGATCCCGTGGTGGAGCTCGAAGCGCGAGACCAGGGGCTCGGGCGGGCGCACGACGTGCTGCTCGAAGATCTCGCGGTTCCACGGGACGTAGCCGCGGCTCGGGGCGCTGCGGCGGGCCGCCCGGCCCCGCCGGCCCTCCCGGCCGGCGCGCTCCCGGGCGCGCCGGTTGAAGGTCACGTGCTCGGGAGCCTGACAGACGACGAAGCCCTCCTCATCGAAGCCCTTGCGGCCGGCGCGCCCGGCGATCTGCTTGAACTCCCGCACCGAGAGGAGGGAGACCTTCCGGCCGTCGAATTTGCAGAAACGCGAGAAGATCACCGTGCGGATGGGTACGTTCACGCCGACTCCGAGGGTGTCGGTGCCGCAGATGACGCGGAGCAGGCCCCTCTGTGCGAGCTGCTCCACCAGCAGGCGGTACCGGGGAAGCAGCCCCGCGTGGTGGATGCCGATTCCCGCGTTCACGAAGCGACGCACGTCCGCCCCGTAGGGGGAGTCGAAGCGAACCCCCTCCACGGCGCGGCGGATCTCCTGGCGCTGCTCCCGCGAGAGGATCCGGGCGCTGGTGAGCCCCTGGGCCTGCTCGGCGGCCTCCCGCTGGGTGAAATGCACGATGTAGATCGGCGCTCGCCCCGCGGCGAGCAGGTCCTCCACGGTCTCGCGAAGGGGCGCCTCGCGGTACTCGAAGTGGAGGGGGACGGGCCGGTGCTCCGAGAAGACGCGTGCCACCCGGCGGCCGGTGGCCGCCTCGAGGCGTTCGGCGATGGGCGCCGGGTTGCCGAGGGTCGCGGACATGAGCAGGAAGCGGGTCCGGGGGAGGCACAGGAGCGGGATCTGCCACGCCCACCCCCGCTCGGGATCGGCGTAGTAGTGGAACTCGTCGAGCACCGCATAGGCGACGCCGAGCCGGGCGCCCTCGCGGAGGGCCATGTGGGCGAGGATCTCTGCGGTGCAGCAGATCACCGGCGCATCGCGGTTGATCGACGCGTCGCCGGTCAGCATGCCGACCTGCCCGGCCCCGAAGAGCCCGCAGAGGTCGAAGAACTTCTCGCTCACGAGCGCCTTGGTGGGGCAGGTGTAGAAGGCGCGCTCGCCCTCGCAGAAGGCGCGGAAGATCATTCCCGCCGCCACGAGCGATTTGCCCGATCCCGTCGGCGTGCCGAGGACGACGTGGTGGCCCGCGGCGATCTCGAGGAGCGCCTCCTCCTGGTGCGGGTAGAGGTCGATCCCCACCTCGGCCGTGAAGGCCAGGAAGCCCTCGAGAACGGCCTCCGCCGTGGGCTCCTCCACGAGCTCCGCCTGCCGGAGCAGGGGGGCGGCTTCGGCCTCGGATCGGGGTTGCCCCTTGGCGAAATGGGAAGGGACCGGCATGCTGGTCGTTCGCCGGGCGGCGGCTTCGGCCGCGGGCACCTCTGGAGGGTACGCCGCGGCCGCCGGGCCGCCAGACCCGGTCGCCCGTCGGAACCGCCGGTCCGGCCCCGCGGCCGGCGACCCGAGGTGCCCGGGCGCCCGGGAAGGGGCTGTGGAGGGGAAGCGACCGTTGGCGGTCCGGGCCGTGATCTTCGACCTCGGAGGCGTGGTCCTCGGCTCGCCCCTCCGGGCGATCGCAGACTACGAGCGCGAGCGCGGCATC
>JALSIO010000449.1 GCA_026989995.1 Myxococcales bacterium | reverse complement strand
TGCTGCAGGCGCGCCGCGCGAGCTCCGCGTGGGTTCCGCACTCCACCGCCCGGCCCGCCTGCAGCACGACGATCCGGTCCGCCCGGCGAATGGTGGACAGGCGATGGGTGATCAGGAAGACCAGTCGCCCCTTCGCCCAGTGGGCCAGGTTCTCGAGCACCCGCTGCTCCGTCTCGGCGTCGAGGGAGGCGGTGGGCTCGTCGAGGATCAGGATGGGCGCGTCCTTGATCACGGCGCGGGCGAGGGAGAGCCGCTGCCGCTGGCCGGTGGAAAGCCCCACGCCCCGCTCGCCGAGCACCGTGTCGTAGCCGTCGGGAAGCTTCTCGATGAACTCGTCGGCCGCCGCCACCCGCGCGGCCTCGCGCACCGCCTCGTCACGGGCCTCCGGGACCGCATAGCGGATGTTCTCCCGGACGGTGGTGCCGAAAAGCAGGTTCTCCTGGAGGGAGACCGCCACCCGGGCGCGCAGGCTCGCCACCCGGAAGCGATCGAGGGGAACGCCGTCGATCTCGATGCGACCCGCCTCGGGGTCGAAGAGCCGAAGCAGGAGCGCCATCAGGGTGGTCTTGCCGGCGCCGGTGGGGCCCACGATCGCCGTCACCTCGCCGACCCGCGCCTCGAAGCAGACTCCCTCGATGGCCGGCCGCCCCGGCTCGTAGCGGAAGTGGACGTCCCGGAAGAAGACCCCGCGTTCGATCCCGCGAAGCTCCACCGCGCCCGGCACGTCGCGTACCGCCGGCTCGAGGTCGAGGACCTCGAAGACGCGGTCGAGGCCGATGGCGATGTCCTGCACGCGCCCCCAGGTGCGCATCAGATGGCGGGCCTGGGTCGCGCCGTCTCCGAAGCGGGTCTTCGCGTAGTTGAACAGGCCCAGGTTCCAGGCCGTGAATCCCAGGACGGTGAGCGCCACCTCGTGGGCGGCATGGGTGTGGAAGGCGGCGACCGCTCCCCCCACCACCAGCGCCGTGGCCACGATCCAGAAGACCGCGACCACGAACCCCGCGAGCAGCCCCCGGGCGCGGAAGGCGGCGTCGAAGGCCGCGCGGCTCGCCTCCTCGAAGCGTTGCTGCTCGAAGGACTCGGCCCCATAGGCCTTGATCACCCGGATGCCCGCGAGGATCTCCTGGATCCGCGCGGTGAGCGCGCTGTTGGTCTCCCGCGCGAGGCGGAATCCCCTCCGGAGGCGGCGGGAGAGGAGGAAGCCGAGGCCGGCGAGCGGCGGCCAGACCGCGGCCAGGGCCAGCGCGAGGTCCGGGGCGAAGGCGGCCACCACGGTCAGGGAGAAGAGGTAGCGGGTGGCGGTCTGCACGGGGGTCAGGAGGAGCACGTCGACGAGCTGCGTCACCATCGCGCTGTCCTGGACCATCCGGTAGAGGGCGTCGCCCACCGGCGTCTCGTGGTGGTAGCGGAGCGAGAGGTGCTGCAGGCGCTCGAGCAGGTCGAGGCGAAGCAGCTGGTTCACACGCTGGAGGATCCAGATCTGGTAGTAGGAGAGGGCCATCACCGCGGGTGCGGCGAGAGTGGCGGCTGCCAGGCCCACCGCGACCACGCGCGCGAGCACCTCCTCTCGGGCCCCGGCGGAGAGCACGTCCACGTCCGCGAAGCGCGCGGGTTCGAGGCCGAGCACCGCCGCCTCGACCGGCAGCAGCGGCCGGCCCTCGAGGACCCGGGAGAAGAAGGTGTCGAAGAGCAGGATTCCGAGCGGAAGGAAGACGAGCGCGAGGAGGCCGAAGCCGCCGAAAAGCCCGAGGAGGTGCAAGCGCACCGGGGCGAGCAGACGGGCGCTCCGGAGGAGGAGCCACACCAGGAGACGCAGCGAAAGGCGGTCCCCGCTTCCGCCCCGGCCGAGATCCCCGAGCCGGAGGCTCCCATCGCGCCCGCCACCCGCCGCCATCCGGTCCCGCTCCCGTCGGCCCCGCACCCGCCCCCGAGCCTAGGCCGTCCCGGGGTCGCGTCCAGCCGGCGGAAGCCGCGGCGGCCGGGGCCGGGCGGGAGCGGCAGCCCGCGCCGGCAAGGCCGCCGCGCGGCCGCCATCGTCTCAGGTCTGTGTCGACCCGGGGCGACCGGAGCCGCCCCGCCCGCTGGCGGCGCGGCCGGCCAGCGCCTCGAGCTCCGAGACGGCGTCGTCGAGATGGGCTGCGAGGCGTTCCGGGTCGGGGATCGCCTCGGGGTCGGTATCGAGCCCGATCTCGAGCCGCCCCGCATAGGAGAGCGCACCCAGGATCACCGGCAGGTGTTCCACCACGCTCACCAGCGGGAAGATCGATTCGACGGCGGCACCGGCCATGAACCGGGGCTCGGGCGGACCCGGAACGTTGGTGCAGACCAGGTTCACGCGCTGGAGCGCTGCGCGCGCGAGCCAGCGGTGGGCGAAACCCGGAAGCAGCGTCGCCACTTCGACGAGGAAGGGCATGGCGCCCGCCCGCCGATCGCGCTTGGCGGCGTGGGTCTGGGCCCGGATCCGCTCGAGGCGCCGGTGCGGATCGCGCTCACCCACCGGGAGCATCACCTGGAAGGCCCCCACGCGGTTGCCGAGGGGGTCCCGGTCGTCGGCGGCGCGAAGGTTCACCGGGACCATCGCGGAGAGCTCGCGTGCAGGGATGCGGTGCGCGCGCCGGTAGGCTCCGAGCGCCCCCGCGGCCGCTGTGAGAA
>JALSIO010000448.1 GCA_026989995.1 Myxococcales bacterium | reverse complement strand
CGGCGGCACGCCGAGCGCCGTCGCGGCGGCGAGGAAGGCGCCCGGGTCGGGCTTCAGGAGGCCGGTCTCGACCGGCAGCACGACGGCATCGAAGCCCGAAGCGAGGCCGAGTCCCTCGAGGATCCGAGGAAGACGGTGGTCGAAGTTCGAGAGCACCCCGGTGCGCAGCCCGCGCCGCCGAAGCGCGGCAGGGACCTCCCGGGCCCCGGCAACGGGCTCCCAGGCGTCGGGCCGGGCGTAGAGGTCGAACACCTCCTCGAAGAAGGCGTCGAAGTCGGGAAGGCGGGCGGTGGAGTCCGCCGCACGCAGGACCTCCCGCAGCCGCTCCCGCCACCACGCCTTTTCGAGCCCGGGTCGGGCCTTCCGGGGCGCTTCCGGAAAGGCCATGGGAGGCGCGGCCCGCAGCGCCCGGACGAAGGCGTCGTCGAGGCGCCAGGGCGAGATGGCGATCCCCTGCCGCGAGGCCGCCCGGGCGTAGACCACCCCGGGCCCCTCCCGCGGCCGGATGAGGGTGCCCGCCGCGTCGAAGAGGACGGCCCGGACCGGCGGGGAGCCCGGCGGCGGGGCGGCTTCGTCGGGGCGCACCGGCATCGAGTGGCTGGCTCTCCCGGATGGCCTCACGGGCCGGGGACGGGGGGCGGGCCCCGGCCCGCGGTGACGACCGGGAACGCCGCGCCTAAAGTTCGGCCACCGCTCCCCCAGCCGCCAACCGGGCCGCGGTCTTGCGCCGTGTCGGTCGCTGCGCACGGCGGCCGGGTCGGCGGCGTGCGCCGGAGGGGCTCCATGGTGGATCTGCAGGCCCCCCTCGCGGCCGGGGCGGCCCTTGCCGCCACGGGGGCGGCCGCCGTCCTCGCGCGTCGACGCCGGCCCTGTGCCGCCGCGCTCCTGCTGGCCCTAGCCGGCCTCGTCTTCCGGGCCGACCTCTCGGATCGGGCCTGGCTCGGCAAGTGGGACGAGCGCTACCACGCCGTCGTCGCCCGCAACCTGGTCGAACACCCGCTCCGACCGACCCTGAACGAGTTTCCGCTCGAGGACCACCCTCCCTCGGCCTGGACCGAGAGCCACCTGTGGCTCCACAAGCCGCCGGGGGCGCTCTGGCCGATTTCCGCCTCCCTCGCGCTGCTCGGCCCCGACGAGCACGCCGTGCGGATTCCCAGCCTGTTCGCCGCATGGCTCGGGGTGCTCTGCACCTTCGCGCTCGGCCGGCACTTTTTCGGCACCCCCGCGGGTCTCGTCGCGGCCGGCTTCCACGCCTGGAACGGGCGGAGCGCCCTGGTCGCCTCCGGGCTGCGGGCGACGGACCACGTCGACACGCTCGTGGCCTTCTTCGTGGAGCTGGCCGCGCTTCTCGGGGTGCTCGCGGCGCGGCGCCTGCGGGCCGCCCCCTCGGGCTGGGTGCTGGCCGCGGGGTGCGGCCTGGCCACCGGATACGGGGTGCTCACCAAGGATGCCCCGGCGCTGGTGGCGCTCGTCGCCTTCGGCACGGCTCTCCTGGTGGAACGCCTGTCCTGGCGGCGCCGCCTGGCGGCGGGCCTGCTCGCTGCCGCGAGCGCCGCGGCAGTCTTCGTTCCGTGGCGGCTGTACACGGCGCACGCCTTCCCGGAGCACGCCGCCTGGGCCACCCGGCGCGCGCTCCGGTACTTCACGCACGTGGTGGACGGGCAGGGCGGCCCGTGGACCTTCCACCTGGAGAACCTGCCGGACCACTTCGGCCCCCTCGCCCCGCTGGCGCTCGCGCTCTTCGCCGTCCGGGCCCTCCGGGAGCCGGGCCGGGGGCTCGCGCTGCTGGCGTGGATCGCGGTGACCTACGCCGTCTTCTCCGTGGCTCCGACGAAGATGGATTCCTACGTCTTCGTCGCGGCCCCCGCAGTCTGGAGCGCGCTCGGCGCGGTGGCGGTGCTGCCGGCCGGGCTTCCGGAGGGCTCCCGTCGCCGGGCTGCGGCGTGGATCCTGGGCGCCGGACTCGTCCTCGGAGCCCTCCACGACGGGCTCCGCGCGTGGCGCCCGTGGGAGCCACGGCCGCGCGTCCTCGTGCTCGCGGAGGAGCTCCGGAGTCTCGGGGCGAGGGTGTCCGAGCTCCCCGGCGGCCCGTGGGTCGTGTTCTCGGTGCCATCCCCGGCCGAGGCCCGGTTCTACGCCCGGGCCGGTTTCGAGCGCGGGCTCCCCGACGAGCGCCTCCTCGGCCTCGCGCGGGAGCGCGGCTACCGGGTGGCGCTCTACGGGCGCGATCCCCTGCCCGGCGAGCCTCCCGGCCTGCGGCAGGCGCTGCTCGCCCGGCCGGACGTCCGGGTCCTTCCCGTCGACCCGCGGACTGCGCCGCATCGGGCCCTGCTCCGGCAGCTTCGCTCCCTCGGGCCCGGCCCCTTTGCGGTCTACGGGGCCCGGGCCGCGGAGGATCTCGAGGCCTGGCTCGAAGCCTTCGTGGCCGTGCGGGTCTACGGCTCGCCGGCTCCCTCCGCCCGCGAGCGGGCCCGTCACCGCCGCCGGGGGCGTCAGGTCGTCGTGCTCGCGCCGGCGGGCGCGGCTCCCGAGACCGGCCCGGACGGCATCATCCGCCTCCCGGCCCCCGCCTTCGCCAGGCCCCCGGACGGCGGCGCCCCGTGACGGCAGGTGGCAATGGGAGGACTCAGCCGCTCCGCCGCCGGCCCGAGGCGATGAAGGTCCCCGGGAGCTCCCGCTGGCGCGCACGCGGGGGGGTGCACTCGACGCGAAGGTCGCCGAGCTCCGCCCCCTCGAGCCAGCCCCGGACGTCGCCCTCCTCGAAGCCGAGCCAGACCACGCCGAGCTCCTCGCGCATCCAGTCGAGGTCGTGGGCGAGGAAGTCCACGAGCACCACCCGCCCGCCCGGCCGCACTGCCCGGGCCATCTCCCGCACCGCGGCCTCGGGCCGCGGCAGGTAGTGGAGCACCATGTGGGCGACCGCGGCGTCGAGGCTCCCGGTGGCCAGGGGGAGGGAGCCCGCATCCGCCTCGAGGAGCGCGACCCCCGACAGGCCCTCGGCGGTGAGGCGCGCGCGGGCCGCCTCGAGCATGCGCGGGGAGGCGTCCACGGCGACCACCCGACAGCCCAGGCGGGCGAGCTCGGCCGCCAGGATGCCGGTGCCGGTCCCCACGTCGGCCACCCGCAGGCCCTCGGGGAGCAGATTGGCCAGCGCGCGGGCGCGGTGCACGTCGTCGTCGAAGACCTTCCGGAGGGTGTCCCACTCGGGCCCGAGGGATTCGAAGAAGTCGCGGGCGCGGTGGGTTCGGGCCGTCACCACGGCTTCGAGGGCCGCGCGGTCGCGCTCGCACAGCGGGTCCCGCTCGAGGTCGCGCCGGGCCAGTGCCCAGGCCTCGCGGTAGAGCGGCGGAAGCGGCTCACCGAGGCGGTAGTGCACGAAGGTCCCGTCGCGCCGGTCGCGGAGCAGGCCGGCCTCCCGGAGGATGGCCAGATGCCGGGACACGCGGGACTGCGCCATCCCGAGGATCTCCATCAGGTCCTGCACGGCGAGCTCCTCGCGCGCGAGGAGCGCCAGGATGCGGAGCCGCGTGGGGTCCGAGAGGGTCTTGAAGACGCGGCGCAGGTCCTCGCGACTCATCGGATGCCGACACGGGCGGGCGTGCCGGTGATCCGGACCGAGCCGCGTCCCTCGCGGTCGAGTCGGATCCCCGCCGCCGAGAGTGCCGGGGCGAGGCCGGGCTCGCGGAGCCGCAGCTCGGCGCGAAGGTCGAGCCGCGCCTGCTCCAACCGGGGGGCGCGTCCCACCGAGCCGGTGACGGTCCCCGAGAGCATCGGTCCGTCGAAGGCGAGCGCATCCGCGATCTCGAGCAGTCGATCCCCCCCCAGGCGCACCACCCCTTCGAGGCTGCGGAAGGGCAGGGCCACCGGGATCCCGGGCACGCCGATGCTCCCGTCCCGGGCGGCGATCCGGACCCGGCCCTCGGGGCCGTCGGCCGTGGCCCGCACGTTGCCCTCGAGGTCTGCGATCCCGTCGAGCGGGAGCTCCGCGAGCGCCCCTCCGAAGGTCGCGAGCGCCTCGAGCCGGAGGTCCCGGATCTCTCCGCGGAAGCCCGGCTCGCTCTCGACCCGCAGCACGCCGCGGGCCCGGCCCATGGGCGAGCTCGCCCGCAGGTGCAGCGCCGGCACTCCGCGCAGCCAGGCCAGGGACCAGGCCGGGCGGAGCCTCACCTCGGACAGCTCCACGCGGCTGCCGCCGCGCGTCCGGGTGCGCACGTCCCGGAGCAGGACGGCCGGGCCGAAGGGCGTGAGCCTCCCCTCGACCCCGCCGAGCTCCACCGGGGCTCCGAGGCGGGCCGAGAGGATCTGCTCGATGCGGCCACGAACCCGCTCGTAGGGGAAGTTCACGACCACGAGGAGCGCCGTGAGCAGCAGCGCCGCGGCCCCCGCCGCGAGAAACCGCACCGGGCGGGGCGGCCATCCGCCCGTCCTCGGCTTCGGCGCGACCGCGCCCACGGCTACACCGGCTCGAAGGAGGAGACCGTGAAGGTCACGTCGAGGAGCTCGGGCTTGTCCGAGCGCGTGCGGATGCGGAGGCTCTTGACCGAGAGGAGCTGGGGGCTGGCCTCGATCCGGTGCAGGTAGTTCACCATCTGCGCGAGGGTGACACCCTTCAGCACGAGCTGCACCTTCGTCTCGCGGTAGCGTTCCCCCGCCTGACCCCGCTGCGGCTCCATGGAATCCACCTTGACCGCGCTCTGCTGGGCGAGCTCCTCGAGCACGGTGAAGATGTTGCCTTGGGGTCCACCGCGGATCCGCTGCTCCACCTGGCGGAGGCTCGCGTCGAGCCGGTCGTACTCGCGTCGGAGGCGAAGTGCCGTCTCGAGCTCGAGCTCGGCGTTGCGCACCCGCTCGTCCGCGCGATCGACCGCGGTCCCGATCGGCATCACGATCCCGACCCAGAGCAGCAGAAGGGCCCCGAGCCCCCCGGCGAGCAGCAGCAGCAGCCGCTCGCGGGGTGAGAGCCGGACCACCGCCTCCCGGATGCGGTCGAGAAGGTCGCTCACGAGGACGCCTCCGGATCGCGGAGCGCGATGGTGATGCTGAAGGTGTTGCCACCGCGCCGTGCGTCGCGCTGGATCTCGCTCACCCGGATCTCGCCGAAGGCGGGAAACTCGGCGAGTTCCGCCCGCAGGCGGTCGACCGCCTCGAAGGAGGGGGTATGTCCCGTGATCCGCACCACCTTGCCGTCGATGGAGAGCTCCTCCACGACGACCTTGAGATCCGGGGGAACGCGGGCGGAGATCTCGGTCAGCACGTCGAGCGCCGAGAGGTTGCCCCCGTAGACCCCGAGGAAGTTGGCCCTTTCGTGGGCGTCCCGCAGGGCGTTTCGAAGCGCGGCCACCACGCTCCGCGGAGGTGGCTGGCCGGGGAAGGCCTCCTCGTAGAGGGCCCGGGCCCGCGCCTCGAGGGCCGCCGCGCGGCGGGTCTCGAAGACGACGCGGGTGCCCACCGAGCCGGCGAAGAGCAGGGCGGCGAGCAGCGCGAGGAGGGCCGTGGGGCGGAGGCGCCGGCCCAGCTCGGAGAGATCCCGCCGGTAGGCCAGCTCGCCCTGCCGGAAGTTCATCCCGGTGCGGGCCCCGGCGGTTCCGCGCAGCGCGAGCGCGACCGCCGGGCCGAAGAGCAGCGGGTCCCCGGCGGCGAGCAGCGAGGCACCGGGCTCCTCCGGCCGCAAGCAGAGCCGCCGAGCGGGGATCCCGATGCGCTCGGCGAGGTAGTCGTCGAGGCGGTGGAGCCGTGCCGTGCCGCCGAAGAGGACCACCTCCTCGATCCGGGTGGCAGCGGGGTCGCTTCCCAGGGGCTCGAGGGAGGCGAGGGTCCGCGCCAGCTCCCGGGCCAACCGGTCCAGCACCGCCACCGCGCCGGGCAGCTCGCTGCGCAGGCCCTCCTCGAAGACCCCCTGCTCGCACTTGAGCCGCTCGGCCTTCTCCCGGGGGAGGCCGCAGTCCCGGGCGATGGCGTCGGTGATGGTGCGCCCGGCCACGGCCACCGTCCGCGAGGCCACCGGCCGGCCCTCCACCAGCAGGCAGAGCGTGGTCTTGCGGTGGCCGAGGTCGAGCAGAAGCCGCGTCCCGCTGAGATCCGCGACGAGCGCGAGGTTCGCCAGGGCGAGCCCCTCCGCCTCCACGATCCGCGGTTCCGCCCCGGCCTCCGAGAGGGTCTCGACCAGCCGGGCCACCTCGGCGGTGGGTGCCACCGCGGCGAGGACCTCGGTCTCGCTGCGGTCCCCGCCCACCGGGGCCCAGTCCAGCAGCACCGTGTCGAGGTCGAAGGGGAGCTGCTCCTCCACGGCGAAGGGAAGGGCCTGGGAGATCTCCCGGCGGCCGCGGAAGGGAAAGCGGAGCCGACGGTGGGAGAGGCGATCCCCGGGGACCGCCGTGACCACGTACTCCGCGGCGAGGTCCCGGCTGCGCAGGAAGTCGCGCAGCTGGCCGGCGAGGGGCTCCTCGGCATCGGGGACGAATTCGAAGAGGCCGTCCACCTCGAGGCCCGTCCACGTCTGCCGCAGGCTCGCGACCTTCACGGAGTGGGTGCCGAGGTCGAGGCCGAGGACGCGCCGGGTCAGGGATCCGAGCATGGTCGACTCACCGGACGCGCCACGATAGCAGGGGAGGGTCCTCCTGCCGGGATCGGTGCAGGACCGCCTCCACGGTGCGGGTCACCTCGCCCACCCGCGCCTCGGCGGAAACCAGGAAGACGTCCGAGCGGAAGCTCGGCGCGGGGTAGATCTGCCCCGGCACCACCTCGGAGAGGCCCACGCAGCGCAGCGCGCGGTTCTCGTCCTCGAAGGACTCGTCGCAGAAGACCTCGCCCCGCTCGCGCCGCTCGAGGATCTCCCGGACCTGCTCGGCGCTGGCCAGCCGCGAGGCCCCCGCGTCGAGGGCATCCTGGCTGTAGAGCAGCGCGAGGACATGAGGCGGAGCGGTATTGGGGTTGATGCCGCCTCCCCCGGCGTAGGGGTGCACGGTCACGTAGGGGCGAAGCGCCTCCACCAGCGCTCCGTCGAAACCCTGGACGAGGCCGAGCTCGTCCACGGAGAGGAGCGGCCGGTTCGCGGCCCGGTAGGGCGGGTCCTGGCGCTGGTAGTAGTCGTCCTCGAGGTGGCCGTCGTCGCCGGTGTCGTCGGCGTCGATGTAGTCGAGGAGGTTCCGGGCGAGGTCGTCCGGCCCGTATTCGGCGTCGCGCTCGTCGCGCTCCATCTCACCCAGGACCTTCTCGAAGAGCGCCTCCAGCAGGAAGCGCGCGTGTTCGCCCGCCCGGCCCTCTTCGTCGAGCAGGGCGTTCAGGTTGAGACGCGAGCCCGCGTCCTCGATCCGCAGGCGGAGGACGGCATCCCCCTCCTCGATGGGCGCCTCCCCGATCCGGGCCCAGGGGTCGATCAGGGTTTCGACCCGGAAATCGCTCCGGTCTTCGGCGAGGAGGTCCTCGTAGAGCAGGGCGAGGGCGAGGTCCACGCCGCCCCGGGCGAGGGCCTCGGCCTCGGCGGCGGCGTCGCGGTGGCGGATGATCAGGCTGTCGACCACCGCCCGGCGCAGGAAGGTCGCGATCGCCGCCGTGAGCAGCATGGCGAAGATCAGCACCACCGCGAGGGCCACGCCCTCCTCCCGGCGCCTCATTCGCACAGGATCGCTCCCGGCAGGGTGGCGCCGAGCAGGCCCCGGATCTCGACCTCCCGCTCGGAGAAGCACTCGGCGGCCAGCGAGCCCAGGATCTGCCCCGCCTCGGCGCCGAGGGTCTCGGCCACGAGCCCCGTGTCCACGCACTCGGCCACGGTGGGGCAGTTCTCCTCCGATGCGGTCTCCTCCGCCTCCGCCGCCTCCTCCTCGGCGGCCGCTGCCTCGGCCTCGAGGAGCGCGGTGAGGTCGATGGGACGCATGGGGATGCGCACGCGTCGCGCGTAGAGGGGCGGGTCCTCCGCCTCGGGCCCCGGGTCGGCGGCGGGGTCGGCCCGGAGCGCCACCCGGATCTCCGCCGCGAGGGGAAGCTTTCCGGACTGCACCAGGGTCGAGGAGTCCCAGGTCGAGACCCATCGCCCCTGGTCGTCGAGCAGCCGCACGCCGAAGGCCACGACCCCATCGGCCAGAAGCTCGGCACCGTCCTCCTCCTCGATCGGGATCCGCCGGTCGAGGGATTCCGGGAGCTGGGGGGAATGCCAGCGCACGAGCTCGAAGTCCCCGCCCTCCTCCCCGGGGCGGAGGGCGTAGGCCACGAAGGCGAGGTCCGAGACGTGCTCCTGCCCGGCGCGGCGGCGGGCGGCCCGGGTGACGAACTTCAGGCGGTCGGCTCCGAGCTCCTCGTCGCGGGACTCGGCCAGGAAGAGCCAGGGGTGGTCGAGGGGGTCGGCCTCGGGGGGCTTGCGGAGCAGCACCGCGCTCTGGAGCTCGCGGGCCACCCGGTCGAGCACCGCCGTGGCCCGACGGGCTCCGCGGGTGCGGTCGGCGGCCGCCTCCGTGGCCCTCGCAAAGTCCAGGTAGAAGTCCACCGCCACCCACAGCACCAGGCCGGTCAGGAAGAGCACGCCGAGCAGCTCGAGCAGCGTGAAGCCGCCCCCGCGCCTCACCGGCCCGCCTCCGGCGAGTCGATGTCCTCCTGGGCATCGGCCCCGTTCCCGCCGAAATCGACCGCCTCGAGCTCGTCGGCGATCACCCGCGGGTCGAAGGCGTAGCGGACCCGCCTGACCCTGCGCTCCACCACGCCCTCCGGCCAGCGCACCTCCACGGCCACGCGCAGGAGCGCCGGTCGGCCCTCCGCGTCCGTCGCTCCGAGGACCGACACCGCCGGGGCGGGCGGCGTTCCTGCGGCCGCCCCGGAGCCCGCCTCCTCCCGGGGCGGGGGAAGCGCCAGGGAGAGCGGCGTCACCTCGACCTCGCTCCGGAACGGCCCCGCGGCGCCCTCCGTCCGCCCGAGCGCCGGGGCCTCGCCGAAGGAGAGCTTCTGCTCGACCTCGTCCACGAGCTGGTCGGCGAGCAGCGAGGCCCGGAGGCGTCGATCCGCCTCGCCCTCGGCCATGAGCCCGCGCATCCCCGCCTCGGCGAGGACCGCATAGAGGATGCCGAGGATGGCCACGGCCACGAGCACCTCGAGCAGGGTGAAGGCCGCCTCGCCGACCGCTGCGCCGCGGCGTGCCCGCCTAGCCCTCGTCATGGACGATCCTCACCGCATCGGCGAGGGGCAGCACCTCGAGCTCGAGGGCGCCCCCGTCGACGTGGCGCAGCCGGATCCGGGTCGCCTCGGTGGTCCCGTCGACGTCGAAGGGGACGAAGACGTCCCGGCCGCGAATGCGGCGGCTGCCCACCTCCACCGCCTCGATGCGCACGCGCTCCGTGAGGGCGGTGGCGCGGCCGAGCTCGCCCGGCAGCGGGTGGAAGCTGCGCGCCTGCTCCCGGGGCGGCGAGAGGTCGGGGAGCTCCCGGACCCCGCGGCCCTCGGCCTCCTCCTCTCCGTCCCCTCTCATGGCCTCGGGTCCGGCTTCCGGCTCGCCGGACACCGCCCGCAGGGCCTCGGCTTGGGTGACCTCCCACTCCACCCGGTAGCGGCCCCGCTCGGGGTCGAGGCGGAGCCGGTGGGCAATCCCCGTGACCACCGCCCGCTGCCGGGCGAGCTCGAGGCTGGCGGCGAGCTTGCGGGCCTCCTCCCGAAGGGCCGAGGTGCGGGTGGCGCCGAGGTTGGGAATGACGAGCCCGCCGAGCAGCCCCGCGATGAGCAGCACGGCGAGCAGCTCGATCAGGGTGAAGCCGGGGGCGTGCGCCGGCCGGGCCATCGCCTCATCCCTCGAAGGCGTCGGACCAGTTCCCGATGTCCGCGTCGTTCCCCTCGCCTCCTGGTGCCCCATCCGCCCCCCAGGACCAGAGGTCGAAGGAGTAGGGGTTGTGCTCGCCGGGGCTCCGGTACTCGTAGGGGTTGCCCCAGGGATCGAGGGGGACCCGCCCCTTCGCGAGGTAGCCCTCCGGGCGGTAGTTCTTCGGGATCGGCTCGATGTTCGGACGCTGGACCAGGGCCTGCAGTCCCTGCTCGGTGGTGGGATAGCGGGCGTTGTCCATGCGGTAGAACTCGAGCGCGCTCTCGAGCCCCTTGATCTGGGACTGGGCCGTGGTGACGCGCGCCTTGTCGACCTGGCTGAAGACCACGGCGCCGACGATGGTGGACAGGAGCCCGATGATCACCACCACCGCCATGATCTCGATCAGCGTGAAGCCGGCGAGGCGGCGGAGTTCGCGGCCCGCCGGCCCGTGCGGTCGCGACGTGGATTCCTCTCGCATGCGGAGGTCCCCTCCTAGTTGAGCGAGCTCGTGACCTGCAGCAGCGGCACGAGCGTCGCGAGGATGATCACCATCACGATCCCCACCATGAGGAGGATCAGGAAGGGTTCGAGCAGGGAGGTCAGGCGGGTGACGGCCGTCTCCACCTGCTCGTCGTAGGTGTCGGCCACCTTCGCGAGCATGGCCTCGAGCTGCCCGCTGCGCTCACCCACGTCGATCATGTGGGTGACGAGGGGCGGAAACTGCCCGCTCTGTGCCAGGGGCCGCGCGATGGAGGCTCCCTCGGTGATGCTCTCCTTGGCCCGCTCGATGGCGTCTCCGAGCACCCGGTTGCCGGTGACGTGCCGGGAGATCTCGAGCGCCCGGACGATGGGGATGCCCCCGGCGAGGAGGGTGGAGAGCGTCCGGCTGAAGCGCGAGATTGCCAGCAGGCGCGCGACCCGGCCGAGCACCGGGATCCGCAGCCGGAGCGCATCCCAGCGGGCGCGACCGGCCTCGGTGCGCACCAGGGCCCGGAAGCCGAGCGCCATCCCGAGGCCCGCCGCACCGAGGGCCCACCACCAGGTCTTCACGAACTCGGAGCTGCTCATGATCATTCGTGTGTACCAGGGTAGCTCCTGGTTCAGGCTGGTGAGCAGCTCGCTGATCTGGGGAAGCACCACGGTCACCAGCGCCGCCACCACCACGCAGGCGAAGACGAGCATCACCGCCGGGTAGAGGGTGATGGAGATCACGCGGTTGCGAAGCCGTTCCTGGCCCTCGAGGTACTCCGCCAGTCGGACGAGAACCGTCTCGAGGGCGCCGCCCGCCTCGCCGGCCCGCACCAGGCTCAGGTAGAGCTCGGAGAAGACCCCGGAGGGGGTCATGGCGTCGGCCAGCGAGGCGCCCTGGTTCACCGCGTCGCGCACCTCGCCGAGGACCGTCTTGAGGCGCGGGTTGTCGGTCTGCTGCGCGAGGGCGCCGAGGGCCTCCACGAGTTGCACGCCGGCGGCGAGGAGGGTGGCGAGCTGCCGGGTCGTGAGGGCGAGATCGAGGCTCGACACCCGTCGGAATCGGGGGAGGGCGAGCCGGAGGGAGCCGGCACCGAGGCGCGCCGGCGGGGTGCGGTCGGCGCCCTCACCGAGCCAGGTGGGAAAGACCCCGTCCTGGCGCAGGCGGGCACGGGCGGCGCGGGGACTGTCGGCGTCCACGTAGCCGGAGACCGACTTGCCTCCGGCGGTCATGCCCTTGTAGGCGTAGACCGGCATCGCCTAGATCTGCGCCACCACGCCCTCCTCCTCGGTGGCGCGGAGGACCTCCTCGATGGAGGTGATGCCGGCGAGGACCTTGCGGGCGCCATCGGCGCGGAGGGTGCTCATCCCCTTCTCGATGGCCGTGCGGCGGATCGTCTTGGAGTCGACGTTCTGGGTCACGAACTTCCGGATGTCGTCGTCGACGAGCAGCAGCTCGAAGATGCCGATCCGCCCCCGGTAGCCGGTCTGGTGGCAGCGGGCGCATCCCACCGGGCGGTAGACGGTGACACCCTCGGGCCGCGCCCGGACGCCGATCTCCGCGAGCTGGGGCGCGGTGGGCTCGTAGGCCTCCCGGCACTCGGTGCAGAGCACCCGAACCAGCCGCTGGGCGACCACCGCCACCAGCGAGGAACCCACCAGGAAGGGTTCGACACCCATGTCCACCAGTCGGGTGATGGCACTGGCGGCATCGTTGGTGTGCAGGGTGGAGAAGACGAGGTGGCCCGTGAGGGAGGCCTGGATGGCGATCTCGGCCGTCTCGAGGTCGCGGATCTCGCCCACGAGGATCACGTTCGGGTCCTGGCGGAGGATCGAGCGCAGGCCGGCCGCGAAGGTGAGCCCGATCTTGGCGTTGACCTCGATCTGCGCCACCCCGGGGAGCTGGATCTCCACCGGGTCCTCGATGGTGATGATGTTGCGATCGGGTGTGTTGATGCGCGCGAGCGCGCCGTAGAGCGTGGTGGTCTTGCCGCTGCCGGTGGGGCCGGTGACGAGCACGATGCCGTTGGGGCGGCGAACGAGCCGCTCCCAGACCCGGAGCTGGGCCTCGCTGTAGCCGAGGTTCTCGAGGTTGAGCAGGTCGGTGGTGCGAGGAAGCAGGCGCATCACCACCCGCTCACCGTGGGTCACCGGGACGGTGGAGAGCCGGACGTCGTAGTCGCGCCCCGCGATCTTGAGGCGGATCCGCCCGTCCTGGGGGAGCCGCTTCTCTGCGATGTTGAGGCCGCCCATGATCTTGATCCGCGAGGTGATGCTGGACATGAGCGACCGGGGCAGGGGATCGGTGGGCTCGAAGAGGATGTCGTCCACCCGAAAGCGGATGCGCACCTCCCGCTCGAAGGGCTCGAGGTGGATGTCGCTGGCGCGCTCCTTGACCGCCTGCTGGAGCAGCGAGTTGACCAGCCGGACGATGGGCGCCTCGTCGTCGGCGGCGTCGAGGAGGTCCGGAGGTTCGTGGCTGAGCTCGTCCGCGAGGGTCCTGAGGTCGTGCCCGGCGTCCTCGGCGAGCTTCCGGCTGTCGGCGCCCCGGTCGTAGACCTCGTTGATGGCTGCGAGGACGACCCGCCGGCTCGCGAGCTCGGTCTCGATCTCGGCACCCTCGAAGAGGATCCGCAGGTCGTCGAGGGGCGTGGTCTCGAAGGGGTCCGAGATGGCCACGCGGATCTGCCCCTCCTCACCGCGGGAGAGGGGCAGGAGCCCGTGGGCCTTGGCGAAGGAGATGGGTACCCGTTCCACGAGCTCGCCCTCGACGGCGTCGGCCGGGATCTCGGTGCGCACCGGGAGGCCGAGGCCGGCCCCCACCGCCTCGAGCGCCTCCCCCTCCTCGAGGAGGTCGAGTCCGATCACGGCGTCGAGCAGCCGCCCGCCGTGCTCGGATTGGTGCGCCCGGGCCTCCTCGAGCTGCTCGGGCGTGAGCCGGGTGCTCGCGAGGAGGATCTCGCCGAGATCGAGGCGGCTGGCGAGCTCTTCGGCGAGGCTCACGGCGCGTCTTCCTCCGGCTTCCGGATCAAGACCTCGGGGGCGAGCCCGAAGGCCTGGCGCACCACCGCGGCGGCGGTCTCGGCCTCGTCGAGGGTGTCGAAGGGGCCGAGCCGGATCTCGTAGAGCACGGTTCCGTCGGTCTCGCTCGAGAGCAGCGCTCCGTCGAAGCCGGCATCGACGATTCGGGTCAGGGTCTCGGCGGCCGTCTCCTCGTCCCGGAACACGGCGGCGAGCACCTCGTAGGTCGGGCCGCCGAGATCGGCCTCGAGGCGCCGCCGTCGCTCCTCCTCGGCCCGGCGCTGGATCTCCTCGATCTCGGCCATCCGCTCGAGAGGGTAGCGCTCCTCGTGGGCGATCAGCGCGCTCCGGATCGGGTTCTTGCCCCGGTAGGTGCTCACCTCGAGCCCGACCGCCTCGGCCTGCTCCCGCCTCCGCTCGGCCTCGCGCCGCTCGCGCTCGTTCAGGCTGAGCGCCTCCTCCGAGCGGTCCCAGAACTCCTGCCGCTTCCGGATCGTCTCGCGTTCGAGGTCCTCCGGAGAGCGCACGATGTGCGGGGTCAGGAAGACCAGCAGGTTGGTCTTGGTGAGGTTGCGGCTCGTGGACTTGAAGAACCACCCGAGCAGGGGGATGTCGCCGAGCCAGGGCACCTTGTTGACCGCGTCGTTGTACTCCTCCTGGATGAGGCCGCCGATGACCACGGTGTCGTGGTCGGAGACGACCACGGTGTTCTCGACGGTACGCTTGGTCAGCGGCACCCCGACCTCGTCCGGGTCGCCCACGGCGAGTCCCTGGGCGATGTTGGTGATCTCCTGGAAGATCTGCAGCCGGAGAAAGTCGCCTTCGGTGATCTGCGGGGTCACCCGGAGCGTGACGCCGATGTCCTGCCGCTCGATGTTCACCGACGTGGCCAGATCGGCGGTCGCCTGTTCGACGCCAGCCGCGGACTGCACCCGGCTGGTGATGATGGGAATGTTGGCTCCCACCTGGATCTCGGCCTCCTCGTTGTCGGAGGTGAGGATGTGGGGCGCCGAGAGGATGTTGGTGCCGTTGTCGCTCGCGCTGGCGCGGATGAGTCCCTGGATCAGGGTGCCGGTGACCAGGCCGCTCGGGCTGACGCTGAGCGTGCTGCGCCCCGCGGTGGCGATCAGATTGGCCAGCGCCTCGGGGAAGACGTCGGGGGCGATGCGGTTGCCCACGCCGGTCCCGAAGGTGTTTCCCTCGGCCGTGGTGGGCCGCGCGATGAAGGAGCCCGGGCGCGCGCCGGTGTCGCTCAGCGAACCGATGCCCAGGTTGCCGTTCTGCCGGAAGATCCGCGCGATCCCGTTGAAGCCGAGCTCCTCGCCGTCGGTCACGTCCACCTCCATGATCAGCGCCTCGACGAGCACCTGGGGGCGCTCGATGTCGAGCTGCTCGATCACGTGGGCGAGGGTGGCGTAGCCCTCCTGGCTGGCCTGGATCACGAGCGAGTTCGTGGGCGGGTCGGGCGTGATGGTCACGCCTTCGGCGAGCTCGGTGACCGCGGCCCGCAGCGCCTGGGTGGCCGCCGCGCCGCGGCCCGTGGCGCCGCCGGCCCCCGGGGCGGCGGGCTGGCCGCTGATCAGGCTGTTGAGGGTCTGGGCCATCTCCTCGGCGTCGGCGTGCTTCAGGTAGTGGACGTGGATGCGCCCGCCGCCGGTGACCGGGATGTCGAGCTGCGCGATCAGTCGCCGGATGTCCTCGGTGCGCGCCCGGGAGGCCATCACGATCAGCGAGTTGGTGCGCGCGTCGGTGATGATCCGGGCTGCTCCCTTGCTGACGGCCTCCGCCGCGGCCACCGCCTGCCGGGCCGCCCGCCGGGCCGCGGCCCGGCGGGCGCGGCCGCGGGGCGGGGTGGGGCTGGCGCTCGACACCTCACCCCCGTAGATCTCGGCGATGTGCTGGGCGAGGGTGGCGGCGTCCGCGTGGCGGATCTTGAACACCGAGAGCTCCTCCCGGTAGGTCTCCACGTCGATGGCGTCGATGATCGAGAGGATGCGGCGGATGTTGGAGGCGGAGTCGGTCAGGATGACGGTGTTGGTGGGCGGGTAGGCGACCATCGCCGCCTCCTTGGAGACCAGCGGCTTGAGCGTGTTGGTGATGTCCTCGGCGTCGATGTATCGGAGTGGAATCAGCCGCGTCACGAAGCGGTCGGTCTTCGGCGGCCGCCTGCGGCTCTCCACCGTCTCGATGCTCGACTCCTTGGCCTCGCGGATGGGGATGATCTTGAGGACCCCGCCCGGGCCCTCGACGGTGGTGAAGCCCTTGACCTGGAGCACCGACTCGAAGACCGCGAAGGCCTGGTCCACCGTGATCTTGGTGGGCGAGACGATGGTCACCCGTCCCCGGACCTTGTCGTCGTAGATGAAATTGCGGCCCGTCATCTGCGCGATGGTGTCGATCACCACGTTCAGCTCGACGTCGTTGAAGTCGAGCTGGACGAGCTCGCCCCCGTCCTGGGCCCGGGCCGCGGCGGCCGGAACGAGCAGCGCGACGAGCGCGGCTAGTGCGTAGCTTCGGGCCGTGTGCACCCTTCCCCCCCTGGCTCCCCGTCCGGACCGGTCACTGCTCCGGGACGAAGTTGAGCGTCCGTGTCGTCCCATCCGGGCCGGCCACCACCACGTTGAACTCCCGGGCCTGGCTGAGCTCCCGGAGGAGCTCGGCGCTCTGCTCCGGCGAATCGATGCGGATGCCGTTCAGCTCGACGATGGTGTCCCCGCTCTCGATGCCGATGCGCGCGAAGAGGCTGTCCGGCTTGATGGCGTTGAGCTGCACCCCCACCATCCGGCCCTCCTCGTACTTGGGCAGGATCCGGGCCTGGGAGAAGAGGTTGGCCGGGTTGCGCATCGCCTCGTCCACCTCCTCGCGGGGAACCGCGAAGCGGTTTTCGGCCAGCTTGCGCAGCCGCGCGGCCGCGGCGGCGTTGGGCGCGGCCCGGCGCGCCGCCGCCCGGCGTTTGGCGCGGGCCGCGCGGCGCGCGGCGGCCCGCTGGGGCCGTGGCCCCGCCTGCTCCTCCTCCTCGAGGGCGAGCTCCTCCCGGCGCCCCCCGTTGTCGAGCACGATGCGCCGGCGCTCGACGCGGACGACCCGGGCCTTGCCCTTCACGGCGTCTCCGGGCCGCACGATCCGGTGGGTCCGCTCCTCGAGGTCCTCCACCGCCGCCCAGGACGTCTCGGGGTCCTCGGTGGCCGCGGTCCCGAGCAGGCGGAGGGGGAGCCGGGTGGCCGCGAGCTTCTCCTCCTCGGCGGGAGTGGGGCGCACGGGCTTCGGGGGCGCCAGGGTGGAGGCGTTGAAGAGGTTCCGGGTGAGGATCACCTGTCGCTCGGCCCAGGTCCGCGCCCGCGGGGGATCCGGGGCCGCCGCGGGGGCGGTCTCGGTTTCCGGGGTCTCGAGGGCACCCGCGAGGAACTGGTTCACGATCGAGGCCGCGAACAGGCAGGCGAGGCCGAAGAGCAGGGCGTTGGCGATCCAGATGCCGATGCGGTCGAGCTGCATGTGGATTCCCGGCGTCTCGGGATCGCCCCCGGGGCAACGATGGGTGCCGGCCGGGGAGGGTATCCCGGCGCCCCCTCCGAGCCACGCCGCGGCCGGCCGGCCAACCCGGCCGGACACCGGCGGCATCCCGGCGGTTCAGGGGCCGCCCGGCGGGGCCGGCAGCGCACGCGCGCCTCCCGGTCCCATCCTTCGGCGGGGCGGGGCGGGAACTCAAGCTGCGGCCCGGCGAGCCCGCGGGGCGGGTGCACCCTCGGGAGCGCCCTGGCCCCGCGGGGCGTGCCCGGGTGCGGATGCCGCGGTGGTTGACAGGGAAGGACGGGCGCCGACGTTTTCGGCCGACCCGCGGTTCCTCCGGGGGCCCCGCAGGGCACCGGATTCGAGAGGAGAATCATGGCGGCTTCGAAGAGCGGCAAGATCATCGGGATCG
>JALSIO010000447.1 GCA_026989995.1 Myxococcales bacterium | reverse complement strand
TGGCGTCCGGATCGAGCGGTGTGCCCGGCTCCGTCTCGACGCGGATCACCCGCGCGGAGAGTCGCGTCGCGACCTGGCACATCCGCTCCCCGAAGACACCCGCCACCCCGATCAGGACGGCGTCCCCGGGCTCCACGAGGTTGGCGAAACACGCCTCCATGCCTCCGCTGCCGGTGGCCGAAAGCGGCAGCGTGAGGGGGTTGGAGGTCGCGAAGAGCCTCCGCAGTCCTGCCTGCACCTCGTCGCAGAGGGCGAGGAAGGCCGGATCGAGGTGACCGAGGAGGGGCCGGGACATGGCCCGGAGTACGCGGGGCGGAACGTTGCTCGGCCCGGGCCCGAGCAGCAGCCGTCGGGGCAGCGCCGCGCCGGATTCGGGTTCTACGCCGCGATCCATCAGCCGTCCCGCCTTTCCTCTTTCTGCCGGTCTCTCTTGGTATTCTCTCACTTTGGTCGGGATGACCCGCCACGGGCCGGGTGCGCGCCCCCGCCCGCGGCGCGGACGGTGGGCGGGACGCCGGAGCGAGGGCAGGGTAGCGGTCTTGAAACGCCTTCTCCTCATCCTCGCGGGCCTCGCGCTCGCCGGGCTCGGCGCCCTGGCGGCTCTCGGCCCTGCCGGCGATCGCGACCGGGTGCATCCGCCCGAAATCGACGACGGCTCCCGCGCCCGGCTCCTCGACATGCTCGAGGGCTCGGAGGGGGCCGATCCCCGCGGTGGCAGCCGGTGAAGATCCTCTGCACGCGAAGCGACCAGGAGGCGGAGGAGCGGGGTCGGCTCGCCCCCTTCGGGATGGCCAGCGCGGACAGTTCGGGACGCGTGGTGCCCGAGCCGCCGCACCCCTACCGCACCCACTTCCAGCGGGACCGGGACCGGATCGTCCACGCGCGTGCCTTCCGGAGGCTGCAGTACAAGACGCAGGTCTTCGTCTGCCACGAGGGCGACCACGACCGAAACCGCCTCACGCACACGCTCGAGGCCGCCCAGATCGCGCGAAGCGTCGCCCGGGTCCTGCGGCTGAACGAGGATCTCGCCGAGGCCGTGGTCCTCGCCCACGACCTCGGCCACACGCCGTTCGGCCACGCCGGGGAACGGGTCCTCGCCGAGCTCCTCCGCGGGGAGGGCGGCTTCGACCACAACCGGCAGAGCCTGCGGGTGGTGGATCTCCTCGAGCAGCGGTACCCGGCGTTCCGGGGTCTCAACCTCACGGACGAGACGCGCGGCGGCATCCTGAAGCACGGGGCGCGCTTTCCGCACCCGTTTCCCCTTCCGCGGCTGACGCCCCGCCCGCTGCTCGAAGCCCAGCTCGCCGATGCGGCCGACGAGATCGCCTACACCAGCCACGACCTGGACGATGGCCTGCGGGCCGGGATCCTCGAAGCCGGTGCCCTCGAGAAGCTGTCGCTCTGGCGGGAGATCTCGGCCCGGGTGACCCCGAGGCTTCCGGCGCAGGTGGACGAGTCGGTGCGCAGGTCCCAGCAGGTGATCGCCCTGCTCGACCGGCTGATCACGGATCTCGAGGAATCCAGCGCCGCGGCCCTCGAGGCGGCGGCTCCGGCATCGCCCGAGGAGGCGCGCCATGCCCCGAAGCGCCTGGTCGGGCTCTCGCCGGGCCTCCGCGCGCCCTTTCTCGAGCTCAAGGGCTTCCTGGCGGAGCGGTTCTATCATCACCCCCGGGTCCTCGAGCGGACGCGCCGGGCCGAGGAGGTCCTCCGGGAGCTCTTCGGACTCTACCGGAAGGATCCCTCGGCGCTCCCGGAAACGGTCCGGGCGCGATTCGACGAGGACGGGGAGGCGCGCGCCATCGCGGACTACGTGGCGGGCATGACCGACCGGTTCGCCATGGCCGAGCACGAGCGCCTTCGGGGGAGGACATGAGCGAGCGGCCGGCGGAGCTCCGGGTGGTCCTGATCACGGCGCCGGACGAGCCGGAAGCCGCGCGGATCGGCCGGGCGCTGGTGGACGAGGGACTCGCCGCCTGTGTCAACCTGGTTCCGGGCATCCGCTCGATCTACCGCTTCGAGGGCGCGGTCGCCGACGAGGGGGAGGTGCTCATGATCGCCAAGACCCGGGCGGACCGCTTCGCGGCGCTGCGCCGCCGTGTGGAGGAGCTGCATCCCTACCGCGTACCCGAGGTGGTGGCCCTCGCCGTGCCGGAGGTGGCCCCGGCCTACGCCGCATGGGTCCTCGAGGAGTGCGCACCGTGAGCCTTGCGCAGGCCCTCGAGGAGGCCGCGACCGCGCTTCCGGAGTACGCCGACGCGATCCGGCCGGCGAACGGAGACCCGCACCGGCTGCGGGCCGACCTCGACGCGCCCGCGGCCCGGGAGGTGGCCGGTTGGCTGCTGGAAGAGCGTCCGGCCGCCGCGGAGGAGCTGCTCGAGGCCTGGTCCACAGACGACGCCGGCCTCGCGCACATCCGTGCCCTCGCGGAGCGCGACCTCGGGCGGGCGGGACGCAAGGCGCTGCGGCGGGTGGTGCACCGGCTTCGGAGTCGCGGCGTCCCGATCGGGGAACCCTCCGGCCCCCGGGCGCCGCGGAAGCTTCCCGCGCCCGAGGAGCCCGTCTCGGGTGCGCTCCTCTCGGATCTCGACCCCCTCGGGCTGCGCATCGGCTACCTCGTCGAGCCCCACGAAGGTGGCGGTGCCCGGATCTTCGAGCTGCTGCTCGAC